>DATJTX010000038.1 GCA_035502855.1 Candidatus Baltobacteraceae bacterium | reverse complement strand
GCCATACTAGGCTTGGTCATCGTGGTTTCCTTTCGTGTCGATTGTTTTCTGCAAAAACAACCTTCGCCGAAAGCCACGGTGGCCGCTCTCATTTATGCGGCCAGGATAGTCCTCTCATACACCACGGCCTGGGACACGATCTGGATGGTTCTTTTTGGTGCGGCGGTGACAAAACTAAGCAAAAGACAGCGCTTCTCCAGCTCGACGATATTATTTCCGGCTTGCCGTTCAATGCCATCTGCTGCGTTCTTCAACGCGACAAATACCTAGAGAAATGGGGCACGGACGCCCCTAATGAAAGTCTTCCCCATAAGCACCTTCCGAATCACGCTTACGTTATGATGCTTAGCTTTATGGCGGAACGGATCGCCCTGTCCTTGCAGGCGCATTTCGGCGGCGCACAGGGTAGGCTGGTGCTGGAGGCGCGAGATCCTTTAGGCGACGCCCTCCTGCAATATGAATTCGCGCGGCTTTTCCTCGATGGCACGGCTTATATTTCCGCTGCGTATTTTCGCCATCAGTTTCTGCCGGGGCTCAGGTTTATCACGAAGGATTCTAATAGCAGCGGAATGCAGCTTGCCGATCTTCTCGCTCGACCGTGTGCGGACAAAGTCCTGGATCCAATGAGCGATCCTCCGCGCTGGGGCATCTTTCAGCGCAAGCTATGCACCGGCCGCGTTACCGCAAACTCCATCCTCGGGTTGAAAGTGATCCCATGGGACGAATCATACGAGTGCATGCTTCCGGATGAGGCCAATAAATAACCAAGGGGCACCGCTTGCGCGATCCCCTCGGGCGACTAGGCAAGAGCCATAGCCTCAAGTTAATTATATTGATTCTCGCCTGCTTAGTCAATTAAGCCTAAGACCACTGCGATCGCCCGCCACATGCTACGCGTTGCCCAGGACGTCGCGGTCTTTTTGCGAGTAGATGTTCAGCAGCACGCCGACGGCGGCAAAATCGGTCAGGATCGCGGACCCGCCGTACGACATGAAGGGCAGCGGAATGCCGGTGATCGGCATGATGCCGATCGTCATGCCGATGTTGACGAGAATGTGGAAGAAGAGCATCGCCACGATTCCGGCGGCGAGCAAAAATCCGAAGCGATCGCGCGCGGCGATCATCGCGCGGATCCCACCGTAGAGGAGCGCGATGTAGAGTACGATCAGCGCCAGCGCGCCGATGAAGCCGAACTCCTCGGCCAGCACGGTGAAGATGAAATCGCGCGAATGAAACGGCACGAACTTGAGCTGCGTCTGCGTGCCGTGATGCAGACCGCGGCCGAACCACTCGCCGTTCCCGACCGCGATCTTCGACTGATTGAGATTGTAGCCCGAGCCCTGCGGGTCGGCATGTGGATTGAGGAAGACGAACAGCCGCGCCTTTTGGAACGGCTTGAGCACGGCATTGGTGCCGACCGCGGCCGCTCCCGCGATCAGCACCGCGAGCACGTAGATCGCGAAATCGCCCAGCTTCGGTAATCCGAAAAACAGCTGCACCGTCAAGATCGCCCCGATCACGAGCGCGGTGCCGAGGTCGGGTTGCTTGACGATCAGCAGCGCGGGAATCGCCGCGGCGAGCAGCGGCTTCCACAGATCCTGAATGCGGTCGAAGGTGTTGCGGCAGAGCACGAATGCGATCGAGATCGCCAGCACCAGTTTGGCGGGCTCGGAGGGTTGGAAGGTGCCGAGCGGCCCGAGCGAGATCCAACGCTGCGCGCCCATTGCCGAATGACCGCCGCGGAGAATGAAGATCAACAGCAACAAATTGAAGACGTACAACGCCGGCGCCAAGCGCCGCCAATTGCGATAGTCGATCAACGAGCAGCCGAGCATCAGCGGCACGCCCATGATGATGTAGAGGATCTGTTTTTTGTATTCGCCCGAAGCATCGGGGTCGTGCAGATCGGCCGACTGGATGCACATGATCCCGATCGCCGAGATCAGGATGGGAGCGATCGCGAGCGGCCAGTTGAAATTGCGAACGTAACGCCGCGTGTCGATACCGAGTGCGAGAACTGCCATCTATCTCCGCTTTCGCATGCAGAGAGCACGCAGGTTCAGCGTGCGAGCGCGGCGGTGACCCGGTGTCCATCGTCCCTGTTCGTCACGCGCCGCAATGCCGTCGAAGAATTGGCTCTTTAGTTCATCGGGCAGAAAGAAGTCAGGCGGTTCGTACGTGTATGGCGTATGACAATCTTCCAGCACCTGGTAATCCGCAGCGACAAAACGTTCGCGAATACTCAGCATCGACCGCGTCACGGTTCGGTATTTTCCCTGGTCGAGAAAAAGAAAGACCGTGTCGCGCGGCGCCGCGCGCCCGATTCTTTCGATGCACTCGATCGCGCCGGGACTATCGGCAAACTCGTTGAGGCAATGCTGAAACACGACAAGGTCCGCATTCGCCACGGTTTGCGGCACGCCTTGACCGCGTCGACGAAGGTCCACCGCGCCGGATTGAAGTTCAAGGACGACCTCTGGCGCAAACAGCCCGACCAGCGCCGTCGTAATCTGATGTGTCCAGGCCCAGGCCTCCACGTATTGGTCAAAGACGGACGCGTTGAGCACCTTAGGACCGACATTTGCCCTGTTCATCGAGAATGCCGTCGCGAGTAACTCCGGCAGGGAACCGCCGCAGAAGAACACCGCGGAGAGATCACGTGCGGGAAGAAGCCCTTGTATCCTCGCGAGCGCATCACAGCCCGCAGCAGTGTAGTTCGCGTAGTAAAGCAATAGGTATGTGGCGATGACATCTTGATCATCGTAGGCGATCTCGACTTCCGCGGCGTCAAACCCTGCGCGAATCGTCGGGATGTGCGGTTTGAGCCTAAGGCACAGCCCTGCTCGGTCAACACCGAAATGCCGGCTCAGTTGAGCCAGCAAATTAGGGTATAGGCGCCGACGCAGTTCCTCCAGTTGCAACCACCCGAAATGTGAGGTTTATTCTTTCACCGCGGACCTTTCTCTCCTTCGGTACGCTATGCCGGTACTTCGCCTGAGAACGGCCCTGCATTAGAAGGAGGCTTCCACTTTCCAGCCGCAGCGAAGCCTCGTCTTTTGGATCGCTCGTCTTTCGAAGCTTGAAGAGGCGCGGCGTACCCAAACTCAGCGAAGCGATCGTCGGCTCCGCGCCGAGCTCGGGTTCGTCGTCTGCGTGCCACGAAAGGCTGTCGTCACCGTTTCTATAGCGGTTTAGTAAGACACTGTTGAAACGAACGCCAACGAACGAGTAAAGCTCGTCGACCATTTCCAGCAACAGCGGCGTCCACGGGTTCGGCTCGTTACGCAGGCCAGAGTAGGTGTACGCGGCCCCGGGATCACCGTACCACGCCGTCAGTCGAGGCGTTGGAACGCTGCGCCCATAGATCTTTAATAACTCTTGCTTCCACGGAACCGACGTCAACAACGCGTCGAGCATTTTCAGCGAAGCTTTTTCGCTATAGAAGTGGCGAAAATAGAGCAAATCGTCGTCACCGAAAATCCGCACCGCGTGCTCATGTGCACAAACCGCGCCGGTCACGCTCGCCTCAAACAGACTCGGATTCAGCATGTCCGCATACCCCTATAGTATACCGAACGTAACGTCGAGGGTCCATTAGTGCGCCGCGGCGGGATTCTGCGCTGGCGGCTTCTTGCGCCGCCGCCGGCGCGGCGGAGCGCCGCCGTTCGCCGGCGGATCCGGCGGAGCCGGGGGCGGGCTCGGACGGCTTACCGAGACGATCGGAATGTTGGCCAGCATCGCGAGCGCGCGATCCTCGCGCTCGAAACTCACCTCGACTTTGTCGCGATCGACTTCGACGTAACGCGAGATCACGTCGATCAGGTCGCGCTTCATGTTCTCGACGATGTCGGGCCCGAGCGCCAGATGATCGGTCATCAGCACCAGCCGCAGCCGCTCCTTCGCGGTCGAGCTCGAGCTGGGCGCGCCGAAAAATTTCTTGATCCAGTCGATCATGCGCGCCGCCCTCCGAAGAACGAGCCGAGTTTGTCCACGAACGACTCTTTCAAGAGGGGAGCCGGAGCGGGAACGTCTTCGCCCGCGACGCGCGCCGCGATCGCGTGATACGCGCTCGCCGTTTCGCCGTCCTGACGCAGGGCAAGCGGTTCGCCTTTGTTGGTGGTGATGATGATCTCCGGTTCGTCGGCAATGACCCCGAGCAGCGGCAGCCGCAGGATGGCGTTGACATCTTCGACCGAGAGCATCTTGCCCTTCTTTACCAGTTGCGGGCGCAGCCGATTGATGATCAGCTGCGGCTTGAACCGATTACCGAGCAAGCCGACCACGCGATCGACGTCGCGCACGGCCGAGACCTCGGGCGTGCAAACCACGATCGCCTCGTCGGCGCCGACGATCGCGTTTCTGAAGCCGAGCTCGATGCCGGCCGGACAGTCGATGAGCACGAAATCGAAACGCTCCCGCAGGCGCGCGATGAGCGCACGCATCTGTTCGGTCTCGACTTCCTCCTTCTCGCGCGATTGCGCCGCGGCGAGCAGCACCAGCGTCTCGCTGTGCTTGTCGGGCACGAGCGCCTCGTCAAGCGTCACCTTGCCTTCGAGCACGTCGAGCACGTGATACTTGACGCGGCTCTCGAGGCCGAGCACGATGTCGAGATTGCGCAAACCCACGTCGGCGTCGACCAGCGCGACGCGGGCGCCGCGGGCGGCCAGCGCCGTGCCCAAGTTCGCGGTGGTCGTCGTCTTGCCGACGCCGCCCTTGCCCGACGTAATGACGATCGCGCGTCC
This sequence comes from Candidatus Baltobacteraceae bacterium, assembly GCA_035502855.1. Classification (NCBI taxonomy): domain Bacteria; kingdom Bacillati; phylum Vulcanimicrobiota; class Vulcanimicrobiia; order Vulcanimicrobiales; family Vulcanimicrobiaceae; species Vulcanimicrobiaceae bacterium. The sequence continues at coordinate 29,009 of DATJTX010000038.1, read as the reverse complement.
CAGTTTTACCGCCGGAGCGGCGAGCGCATCGTGAATAGGTTGGTGCATAGCCATCTACCCCGCCTTGAGTGCGCCGAAGAGTTTGCCGAAGAAACCTTGCGAGTCGAAGCTGGTGAAGGGCACAACCTCACCTTCGAGCCGCCGCGCGATCTTCTCGTAGATGACGCCCAATCGCGCCGCCGGTTCGAGCACGACCGGTTCGCCGCGATTGGTCGTGTCGATGATCTCGGCATCGTCGGGAACGATCCCCAGCAATTCGATCGCGAGAATCTCGCACACGTCCTCGACCGAGAGCATATCGCCGGTGCGCACCATCTCGGGACGCAGACGATTGACGATCAAGCGGATCGGCAGCGCTCGGTCGTTCAACTTTCCGACCACGCGATCGGCGTCGCGAATCGCGCCGACCTCCGGTGTCGTGACCACGATCGCCTCCTTCGCGCCGGCGACCGCATTGCGAAACCCGCCCTCGATGCCGGCCGGACAGTCGATCAGCACGTAATCGGCACCCTCTGCGGCCTGGGCGATGATCGCCTCGAACTGGGTCTCGGTGATCGCGTCTTTGTCGCGCGTCTGCGCTGCCGGCAGAATCGCCAGCGATTCGAAGCGCTTGTCCTTGATCAGCGCCTGGCGCAATTGACACCGGCCCTCGGCTACTTCGACCAAATCGAAGACGATGCGCTTTTCGAGCCCGAGCACCAGGTCGAGATTGCGTAGTCCGATGTCGGCATCGACGAGCACCACGCGCATTCCACGCTTGGCAAGCGCGGCGCCCAGATTTGCCGTGGTCGTCGTCTTGCCGACGCCACCTTTTCCCGAGGTCACGACGATGCGACGTCCTGCCATGTTAACCGGGTACCTCCGCTGCCTTGGAAAACGGCGCGATCGTAATGCGACCCGCGCGAATGAATGCTACTTCCGGTTCCGACATCATGCGCGCGTGATCCTCGTCGAGCGCGATGCATGTTGCGATGCGCAATTGCGTCGCTTGCAATTGCAACGCGTAGACTTTCGCACCGTCGTCACCTTGCGCGCCCGCGTGCGCGACGCCCAGCAAACGGCCGAAGACGACGATGTCGCCGGTTGCGACGAGTTCGGTTCCCGGATTCACGTCGCCGACGACGACGATGTTGCCGGCGTGATGCAGCGCTTGCCCGCCGCGCAGCGTACCGACGTGATAGAGCGTGCCGGGCGGCGGCGCGACTTGCAGCATCGGCATTGCGGGCGCGGGCGCTTCGCTCGCCCGCTTGCGGCGCTGCGCGATGTCGGCCCTCGCACCGGCGAAGTCGGCGACGAGCGAGCGCGCCGAATCCGAGAGTTTGAGCTCGCGCTTGGGACGCATCGCGCGGCGTCGCGCGAGCTCTTCGGGCGCCGGCGCTTGCTCGAGCCCGTTCAACGCGATGCCGGCGGTCTCGAGCACGGACGCCAGCTGCGCCACCTGCTCGGACGAGAGCGCGGGTTCGCCCTGAACGACGACGGCTCGCGTGCCCGTGTAGAAGCCGGGCCGCTCCCCAAGGCGAGCGGTCAGCTCGGCGATCACCGCGTCAAAGTCCCAACCGGCGAGGTGGATTTCGAGGCCCTGGCCCCGCCCCCGAATCAGCGACATTGGCCCCGTTTTACCGAGGGGTCGGGGGGCGACCCTGTCGCCGTCCACAGGGACTCGCAAGTTCTTGCGGTTATACACATCTCGTGCACACGGTTACGGACGGCACGCTCCGCCCGTTGTATCGAAGCCGAGTCACGCCGTAACATGGAGTGAGTACCTCCGATAAAGGATGCCAGCCCTATGATCCGTCGCATCATCGCCTTCCTTACTATTGTGCTTTTCGCCGGTGCCATATGCCCGGCACCGGTTGGCGCGACCTCGACCCAAACCGAGATCGAGATGGGGCGGCAGGAAGACGAGCAGATCGTCGACACCAGCGTGATCGAAACCGATCCGCTGCTCAATGCCTACGTCAACAAGATCGCCGGGAACCTCTGGAAACAAGTCGACCGCAAAGACATCCCCTACAACATCAAAGTCATCAAGGATACCACCGTCAACTCGTTCGCGACGCTCGGCGGCTACATCTACATCGACGAAGGATTGATCGACTTCGTGCAGTCCGACGACGAGTTCGCCGGCGTGATCGGTCACGAAACCGGCCACATCGAGCGCCGCCACGTGCTCACCTCGCAATCCAAACTCGAAGGGCTCAACCTGCTCTTCGGTATCGCCGCGATGTTCTCGCCGATCATCTACGAGTTCGGCAACTTGATGGAGGCGAGCGCCTACGCAAAGATCGAGCGCGAGGACGAATTGCAGGCCGATCGCACCGGCTTGCAGCTGATGGCGCGGGCCGGGTACGACCCCGAGAACATGAAGACGATCATGGAGCATTTAGGCGTCCTCGAAGACGAGCACAGCGATCTGGTCGCCAAGTATCTCGAGGACCATCCCGATCCCAAGGCTCGCGTCGCGCATCTCGACGGGTATCCCGAACTGGACCCCAAGGTCGTGACCGAGGAAGAACGCCTGGTGCAAGCGGCCAACGATCGCGAGCGCGCGCGCTATAGCTTTTCGGCGATCAAGTTCGAGAGCATCCTGAAGGCCGAGCCGAACAACGCCGAAGCGCTGCTGGGCCTCGGGCAAGATCAGATCGCGCTGGGCTTCCCGAACAAGAGCGTGCAGACGCTCGCCGAAGCGGCGCAAATCGGATCGCCGCAAACCAAGGCGCTCGCGCTCGAACGGATCGCGGAACTGCGCGAGGTGCAGGCTAAACGCGTACTGCTCACCCAGCCCGATCTCACCGGCCTGCGCACCGCCTTCGCCAACGCACAAACGGCGCAAGCCGCCGCGAATACGGCGATCGCGGCCCGCCGCGACGAAGGGCGCTCACAGCTCAAGCAAATTCAAGCCCGCACCGACGCGCTGCAATACGAGATTCCGAATTTCCAAAACGTCAACATCCAGCGCGGAACCAAGCTGGAGGCGATCTACAAGAACCTGATGGAGATGTCGCGCTCGCTCAATTCGGCGATGGACGACGCCGGAGCGACGATCAACGGTGTCGGCTCGCTCGACCGCGGCAAGGAGTCGGGTTTGCTCAAGTTGAGCAACGGTATCCTGGACCAGATGCAGCAAACGCTCAACGCCACGCCGATCCCGACCGATCAAATCGCGATCCTTCCCTCGTATCCGAGCATCTTCGACGAGCTGCAGCGCGCCGATTCCGATATGATCCGCAGCATCGACGCGGCCCGCGCCTCACTCACCACGCTCGACCAATCGCTCGGCGACCTGGACGACTACTTCCGCGCGCTCAACAACGCGCCGCTCAGTTTTCGCGGTGACATCAGCCAGTCCGAGTACAACACGCTCAATCCCATGATGAAGACGGCGATGACCGAGCTCGACAACGCCGCGACGCAAGCGTCGCAGTCGGCCCAGCTCTACAACATGGCCCGGACCCGCCAGCTCTCAACGGAGATCACCCTGCTGGGCGTGGGCTCGTCGCCCGAGCGGTACCAAACGCTGCAGTACGCACTGCAACAACGCTTCGGTTTGGACGGTATACCCTACGAAGAGATGGTTCACGACAACATCACCGCGGGCGACGTCGTGGTCGCGACGATCCTGGCCGCCGACATCAAGTCCGAGCCGGACGACATCGTGGACCAGATGATGGCCGAGAAGAAGTCTCCGGTCGATCTGGCAGACGAGCACGGGATGCACGCCTGGCCGCTCGAGATCTTCACCGGCCTGATCTATCTCGACTACACTGACGATCCGGCAAAAGAATTGGAAGGCACCTAACACCGTGGCATCGGCACTGGGCGCGCGCGATCTCTACCGGCTTGTACGTAACGGCATCGACGTCAAAGGCGTCCATGCCCACGTGCGCAAGCCGTTCCGGTTTTTGCTGTGCGGGGATCCCGCACTGATCGCGCAGATGCGCACGCTGCTGCTCTCCGGGCACGACGATGACTCCGTTCCGCCCGACGCAGCGGCGTGCATCGAAACGATCACGCCGAACGCACCGCTGATCACCAATGCGAGCGAAGTGCGAGCCGTGATCTTCCTGGGTCAGACCGGCGACCGCGGCGCGAGCTTGGAAACGCTGCGAACGCTCAAAGTGCCGATCCTCGCGCTCTACGTCGATCCGCAAGGCGTGCCGTACGGTCCGGTGAACGCGCCCGCCCCCGGCACCGTCGGCGAGTACATCGTCCCCGCAATTTCGAAGGAGCCGCTGCGCGCTCGCGTCTTCGTCCACCTCGTCGAAGCATCGAAAGGCGTGGAGATCGCGGTGGGGCGCCGACTGCCGCCGCTGCGCGAGACGGTCGCCGCAAAGCTGACGCGCGACGCTGCCAACAACGCGCTCAAAGTCGCGCTCGCGAGCGCACTGGTCGATCACATTCCGGTGGTCGGCGTCGTGCTCGGTGCCTTCGCGTCAGCCGGCGACATGGTCGCGATCACCGGTTTTCAGATGATGCTGCTGCTGCACATCGAGGCGACCTACGGCAAAGATCCCGACGTGCAGCGCATGTGGAAACTCTTGCCCGTGATCGGCGGCGGCTTCGGCTGGCGCACGCTGGCGCGCGAACTCGTCGGCTTCGTGCCGGTCGCAGGCGTCGCGATCAAAGGCGCCATCGCCTACGCCGGTACGATCGTCGTGGGGGAGAGCGTAACGTTCTTTCTCGAACACGGCTCGCACATGAGCAAGGCGCAAGCTTCGCAGCTCTACGATCGCACCAAAGAAGACGCCCTGCGCTTCGCCCGCGAGCTGGCCACCCGCTTCAAGCGGAAGTAGCTCCCCCTTGTGGGGGCTACGCTCGGGATGACAAAGTCGGCGCGACGTTCGCAATTACAACGCGCTACAGCCGTTCCAGCAAATCCTCGTCGGCGAGGCGCTGTAAGTCGAGCGGCACGCGCGGGCGCACGCGCTCGGCGAGTTGCCGCGCAATCGCGGCACGCCGTCCCTCGACCAACTCGGTGCGGCGCTCCAAAAAGCGGCGAATGATCGAGCGCTCTTCGCCGCTGACATAGGCGGTTGCCGCGTACACCGGTTCAGCCACCTCGCGCAGCATCGCCTGCGGCGATTCCATCCGCGCCTCGCGCACCACGATCGTGCCGGCCGCCATGTCGCCGATGCGTTTGTTTTGCGGTGAGGCCACGGCGACCACCGCCGAGACCGCGTAGTAGCCCAACAGCGCCTCGGCCACGCGGATCAGATTACGGATCAACGCGGCCATGAAGTCGACCGGATAGCCGCCGTCGCGCACCACCCGAATGCCCAACATCCGTTTTCCCGGCGTCTGTCCGTGCGCGAACGCCTCGAAGAGAATGAAGTAGCCGAAGAAGATGAGGAACAGAACCACGACCAACAGCGCGACGCCGAGATTTTGCACGAACCGGCCCGCGCCGCCGTGCGCAGCGCGAATCGCTTGGAACGAAAGGTGAGGAGCGGCAACGCTCATGCCCCAGAGCAGCAAGAGCAGGATCGCCAGCTGAACGACCAGGTCGATCGTGACCGCGAGGAAACGGCTGCCGATTCCCGCGAGTTCGTAGGAAAAGGCGATCGACTCGGGTGTGCGCACCTCTAGGGTTCGGTCCATTGCCGGAGTACCTAAGACGAGGTGACGCAAGCCACCTTCGTTGAACGGCGAACCGCCGCGTGGAACGAACTCGATTCGCTGCTCGCGCGAGCGAGCCGCGGCGGCGTGCGCCGCCTCCAAGCCGAGCAGGTCGAAGCGATCGGGCGTCTGTATCGCGCGGCGACCAGCGATCTGGCCTACGCCAGCGGGCGCGGCTACGACGCGCGGCTGATCGTCTATTTGAACCGGCTGGTGGCGCGGGCGCACGCCTACGTCTACCGCGGCGCGGCGGTGACCGGACGCGAACGCGTCGTTGAATTCTACGCGCGAACGTTTCCGCGCGAGTTTCGCCGCTCGTTCGGTTTCTTCGCGATCTGCGCCGCGATAACGGTCGCCGCGGCCGTCGTCGCCTACGTGCTCGTGCGCACGCATCCGGGCACGGCCTACTCGCTGCTGCCCAGCGCGATCGTCCCCGATCAAATCAAAAGAAGTCTGCACGATTCCAACTTCGCGTTCGATCCATCGGCGTCGCCCGCGATGTCTTCGATGATCATCACGAACAACGTCAAGGTCGCGATCTACGCCTTCGCCGGCTGCGCCACCCTGGGACTTTTTACCCTGTGGATCATCTTCTTCAACGGGCTGATGCTCGGCGCGCTCGGCGCGCTCTTCACCAACGCCGGTTTCGGCCCGGACTTCTGGGCGACGGTCGCGCCGCACGGCGTCATCGAGTTGACCGCGATCCAAATCGCCGGCGCCGCGGGGCTGCTGATTACAGCGGGCATCCTCGCGCCGGGACGCTTGCGCCGGCGCGACGCGATTGCCGCGGCCGCGCGCCGCGCCGGCGTGCTGATCGCGGGCGTCGCGTCGATGCTGCTCGTCGCCGGGACGATCGAAGGTTTCTTCTCGCCCCTGCGCTTGCCCGCGTCCGATCGCATCGCGTTCGGCGCGGCGACGGCGGTGCTGCTCGTGCTCTACTTCGGTTTCGCCGGGCGCACGGAGGTCACAACAACCCGCGGGATTTGATGCGCAGGTACTCGTCGATCGCGGCCAGTGACATTTTCTCGGCGGGCACGTCGAGCACCAGCACGCCCGCACGTTGCAGCGTGCGCGCCGCCAACGCGCGTTCGGTCGCAAGTCCCACTGCCACATCGAGGCGATAGGCCTCGTCGACGTCGCGCGGCACGCTCGCCAGCGTCGAGCTCACCGCCGCGTCATTCATGAAGATGCAGAGCACCACGTGCCGTTTCGCGAGCGTTCCCAATTCCGCCAGCACCGCGCTTTGCGCGACCGGGTCGATCACGTCGGTAAAGAACGCGATCAAACTGCGCCGGTGCAGATGCGCGCGCAGATAGTCGAACGCGCGCGCGTAATCGGATTCTTCGAAGCGCGGTTCCACGTCGCAGACCGCATCGGCGAGCGCGCGCACCGAGGCCGCCGTCGAGCGCGGCGCACGCGCAACCACAATGCGCCGCGCGAACGCGACCACGCCGACCCGGTCGCTTGCGAGCGACGCGATCGACGCGAGCGAAAGCCCGGCGGTGATCGCGTAGTCCAGCTTGCGCTGCGCGCCGATTCGCGCCGTCATCAAGCGCCCGCAGTCGAGCAGCAGCATCACGTCCTGGCTGCGTTCGACCTCGCGCTGCACCACCATCAGCTTGCCGCGGCGTGCGCTCGCCTTCCAATCGATCGAGCGGAACGCATCGCCGCTCTCGTAGTCGCGCACGCTCTCGAACTCCGTACCGGAACCGCGCAGACGCATGCGCCGCAGCCCCGCCTCGACCAACCGGTTGCGCACGTGCAGCGAGCCGTAGCGCTCGACCGCGGAGAGATCCGGGTAGACGCGGATCGGCGCGGGCGCCTCGATCACCGTGCGCCGGCGAATCAGTCCGAGCGCGCTTTCGTACCAAAGGTAGATTCGCGTGAACGCATCGCTGCCGCGCGCGACCGGCAGCGCCGCCGCGTCCACGCGCACTTCACTGCGCGCCGGCACCAGCGCGACGAGTTCTTCCTCACCGAGATCCAGCGTGCGCAGCGGCGCTTCCACCAAACCGGCGCGCAGCGAGCGGCGCGAACGGTTCTCGATCGTGTACTCGAGCTGCGCGCTGCGCCGCAGCGCGAGATACGAGGGCAGCGCGCGCGCGACGCTCAGCTCGCGCGGCGACGGGATGAGGGCCAGATCGAGCAGCGTTCCCAGCGCAAGCACCCCGCCGAAAGCGATCGCGAGCGGTGCGCAGATCGGCGCACCGGGCGAGCACGCCAGCACGAGCGCGATTGCGGCCAGCATCCACAGCGCGCGCCGCGAGAACCAAAACGGCAGATAGCTCCTAGCCACGCGGGACCGGAACGGCGGCGAGAACCTCGGCCAGCACCGATGCCGCGGTTGCGCCTTCGATCTCGGCTTCGGGCTGCACGATCAAGCGATGCGCGAGCACCGGCTCCGCAACGTCTTTCACGTCGTCGGGCGTGGCGTAATTGCGGCCGTCAATGGCGGCCGCGGCCTGCGCGACGACCAGCAGCGTAACCGCCGCGCGCGGCGATGCACCCAGCGCCAAGCGCGCGTGCGAACGCGTCGCGGCGGCGACGGCGAGCGCGTACGCCTGCACTTCACCCGCAACGTGCACGGCGCGCACGGCGGCCTGTGCCGCGATGATTTCATCGGCGCCGGTGACCGGAGTAATACCGGCGATCTCGAGCGCACGCGAGTCGAATCCGGCGGCGACGCGCGCGAGCAGATTCAGTTCCTGTTCCCGGGCGGGATAGCCGGTCGTCACTTTGACCGTGAAGCGGTCGAGCTGTGCCTCGGGCAGCGGATAGGTTCCTTCGTACTCGATCGGATTCTGCGTCGCGCAGACGATGAACGGCTGCGGCAGCGCGATCGGCGTGCCGTCGATCGTGACGCGCCCTTCTTCCATTGCTTCGAGCAGCGCGGCTTGCGTCTTCGGCGGCGTGCGATTGATCTCGTCGGCCAGCACGACGTTGGCGTTGATCGGCCCGGGTCGCACGCTGAACGTCGCGCTCTGCGGATTGAAGACGCTCGTCCCGACCACGTCGGAAGGCATCAGATCCGGCGTGAACTGAATCCGCCGGAACGGTACGCCGAGCGCGGCCGCAAAGGCGCGCACGGCCAGCGTTTTTCCGGTGCCGGGTACGCCTTCGATCAGCACGTGGCCGCGCGAGAGCAGCGCCACCAGCAGCCCAAAGGTTACGCGCTCGCTGCCGACGAGCGCCGTGCCGATCGCGACACGCAGACGCGCGGCCAAATCGGCGAGCGCGCAGGGAGAGGGGTTCACGCGTGTTCCTTTCGTTGCGCGGCGTAGATCGCCGCAGCGCGCAGTACGAGCGCCTCGCTCGGGTGGCGAACCGCCGCGAGTTCACGCAGCTCGGCTGATTTCGGATAGGCGCGCGCGAAACGCTCGATCGCCGCCGCGCCCGCGTGCGCGCGGCGCAGCAACGTCGCCATCGAACGCACGTAATCGGAGGAATCGCGATCGCCCGGCGGTTCGCGCACGAGCGGCGGCGTGAAGGGCACGTTCGCATCGATCAGCGCAAGGACGACGGCCAGCGTGGCGAGACCCACCGCGATGTGGACGGAGCGCGGCAACACCGCCCACAGCGACTGCGTGCGATCGTAGCCGTGCACGCGCTCGTCGAAGGCTACCGGCCCTCTCCCGGCGAGCGCACGATAGACCGCGAGCGCGCGCTGCGGCGTTTTGCTCAGCGCGAGATTGGTGTAGTCGCGCACGTCGAACACGCGCAGGTGCGGTGCGCGGCCGAGATTCGCAATGGCGCCGAAAGCCACGACCCAGCCGCCGCCGTCCATGAATGCGCGCAAGCGTTGCAGATCGTTCGCATCGTAAGCGCCGTCGGTGACCGCCAGCACACGCACCGCCGGATCGAGCGTGCCGAGCGGTCCTTGCAGGCGCGAGAGCGGAATTCCCTCGCGCTGCAGCACGTCGTAGAGCGCGCGATAGCCGTTCGGTCCGGTATCGAAGGTCGACGCCGTCGATGCCGGCGTCCCGAGCGACGCGCTCGCGAGCAGCAGCAGCACGGCAAGGAGCACGACCAGCGCGACGACTTCAGCGACGCGCGTGCTCATGACGCCGCGCTCGCCGCGAGCGCGTCGTACGCGGCGCGCGCACGCCGCCACGCCGCCTCGTCGGCACCGACTTGCGCGTAAGCGGCCGCGGTGTAGAGGCGCGCGATCTCGACGAATGCCGGTTCCAGCCGGCCGTCGCGTTCGTGCAGCGCGCGGCGCAATTCGCCCACCGTCAAGGATTGCTCGTCGCGGACGACACCGCGCAGGTCGAGCAGCGTGACGACCGCGATGAAGAGCAAGCGGATCGCGCGCGCGTACTCACCGGCCGCCGCCGCCTGCGCGGCCAGCGCCGCCAGCGCGTGCGCGCTGCGAGCCGGAGCGAGCGCGGTCGCGCGTTCGCGCCGCACACGATCGAGATCGAGCTGCGCGAGCAGATGCGCGCCGATCAGTCCGATCGCAACGACGCAGAACGTGACGATCGCATCGCCGATCAGCGCGGTTCCCGTCTTGCCGATGTGCACGTGGCGTGCGATCTGGGTGAGCAAGTCGGTCCAGCGGTCCCACAACCACGTCAATATCTGCTCGAGGAGCGACGGATGCGTAACCGCCGGCGCGAGATGATAACGGCCCGGCACCGCCAGCTCGGCCCGCACCGCCTGCGTGATATCTACCGGCGGTTGCGCGCTCACGTTGGGGCCGTCAGGCGCTGCAGATCGTCCTCGAGATCCAAACCCTCGGCACGGGTGCGCACGTCGTAGTAATACACCGCCATGAGCACGGTACCGAACGCGGTCAACATCGCGTTGATCAGCGTGCTGACGATCATCTGCAAAACGTCGCTGTGCAGGACCGAGACGATCAGCAACGCGAGGCTGAACGAAATCAGCAGAGCTCCGATTTGCAGCACCACATAGCACAGCGCCATCAAGAGTGCTTTCGGATACTCGCGCCGGTTGAAGATGCGCTCGAAGCCCTCACCGATCGCCTCGCCGGGACGATCGTCCTCGATCGTCGTGGCATAGAGCGCAAACACGCACACGATGAACACCGTCGCGAAAAACAGGGCAGCGACCAGCACCACGACGACGAAGACCACGAGCGTCGGAATGCTGAAGAGCGGCACCCGGCCGGTAGCCGCGACCGAACCGAAGAGCACGATCGTCAGCGTAATGGCGAGCGCGAAATAGATGCCGAGCAGGATCAGTCCGCAGAGTACGGTCGTTCCAAAGAGCGCCGCCCACCGGCGCAGCACGCGGCGAAATCCGCCGGCGTAGCTCGGCGTATGTCCGGAATAGATCGTGGCAACGCCGACCGCAACGGCGTTGTTGCAGAAAGGCGCCAGCAGCAGCACGAACAGCGCGACGAGAATGAGCGTGCCGAACTGCGGCGGAAAATACGGCGTCCCGCCCGGATGCTGTAGTTGCGAAAGGATTTGCGTGAGCTCGGCGCTGGAACGGGTGGTGTAGAAATATTCCGCCAGCCCGGCCGGCGCGAGCAAGGTGAGCACCGTCAGCGTGAACACCACGAAGTTGCGCACGTAGAACGTGACCGCACGATCGAAGATCTCGCCGATCGTGAGCGCGCGCAGCGCGGGACGCTCCGAAGTGTCCATGGCGCCGCCGTTCTTGAGGATTCCGCGCCCCTCCTATGGTACTGGAGACCCATGCTCATCGGAACGTTACGCGCGATCCGGCGCTATCCGGTCAAGAGCTTGCGCGGCGAAGTGCTGGATGCGTGCGCGGTCTTTCCCGAGGGCCTGGAGGGCGATCGGGTCCGCGCGCTGATCGCGCCCGAAGGGCATCGGCGTGCCGGAACGACCTACCGCGGCAAGGAGGACGAACGGCTTCACCGCCTCGGCTCGGTCGACGGTCTGCGAGTGGTGGAGGACGTGGAGGGACGTTTCATGGATGACGCGCCCGTCTCGCTCCTGGCCGACCGCTGGCTCGACGGCCTCTCGTCATTCGTCGGGTATCGCGTCGAGTACGAACGGTTTCGTCCGAACTTCTTCATCGAAATGGAGCCCGGGATCGCGATCGACGAGCCGGCGCTCACCGGCCGTGAACTTCGCCTGGGTGAAGTGACGCTGCGCGTGCGTTATCCGATCGAGCGCTGCGCCGTACCGACCTACGATCCGCAGGGCGGCGACGCCGATCCGCGCATCTTGCGCTACGTTGCGCAGGCGCGCTCGAACTGGATGGGGATTTACTGCGACGTGCCGCGCGCCGGAACGGTGCGCACCGGCGATTCACTCGAACTCATCGAGCGCTGAACCTCGCGCACGATATGTTCGAGCGCGTCGATATAGGCGAGGAAACGTTCGCGTCCGGCCGCGGTGATGCGCACGATCGTCTGCGGCCGGCCCGAACCCGTGCGCCGCTGCATCTCGACGATCTCGTCTTCGGCCAGCGCGTGCAGATGCCGATTGAGATTCCCGTCGGTCAGCGCGCACGCATCCTGCAATTGCGTGAACGACACACCGTCGGGATGCGTAACCAGCGCCGAACAAATCGCCAAGCGCCCGCGCTCGTGAAAGACGCGGTCGAGATCGGTTGCACTCATGGATGCACCCGCCGGTCGCGCGCTACGAGGATGCCGATCGCGATTTGTCCGATGCCGAAACCGAGCGGCAGCACCCACCACGCGAGCGCAATGGCCGAAGGCGTGAACAGCAAGACGATGCCCGCGATCAGGAAGAAGGCGCTGATCGGCAAGACCTCGCGCGGCAACATCGTGCGCGACGCAAACAGACCCACGCCGTAGCAGCCGTACCAGATGCCGGGCAAGAACCAAAACGCGTCGCGCGCGAGCAGCGCCAGCGTCAGCGCAGCGCCGAGCGCGATCGCCGGAAGGATCGAAAGCCCGACGGTACGCGTCTGCCAGCGATCGCGAACGCTCGCGTCGCTCACGAACCAATGCGCGATCGAACCGTAGTTGACGATCGCCGCCGCGGTTCCGCAGACCACCCAAATCGAGGCATAGATGCGGTCGCCGTAGCCGCTGTGCGGATTGCCGATGAGAAAGGCTTGCAGCAGGCCGGCGATGATCGCCAAAGCGCCCGACGCAACCGCCGCGGCGCCCGAGTAGCCGCGAAAGCGCTGCGTCATCGCCAGACGGTCGCGGACCTCGGCGAGGTCGAGCACGGCGCGTTCGATGTCGGTCATACTGTACTTTGTATCACAAAGTCTAATCCGGCGACAACGCGGGCACTGCGCCTTCGTGCATGAAGCGCCAGGCCGGCTTCACCCTGCTCGAAACCCTGGTCGGTGCGGCGATCGCGGCGGTGATCCTGTGGTCGCTGATCGCGTTTGCCGATCGGGCGGTGAACTGGGCGGTCGCCGCCAACCGGCGCCTGAACGCCGGAGCGAACGCGGCCCGGCTGGTCGAGCGCCTCTCCAGCGAAGCAGAGGGCGCCTGGGCGGTCTACGTCCCCGCCGCCGACGCGTTCGGCCGCAGCAACGCCGACGGGCACGAGCTCGATTTCTTCGCCGAAGACGGCGCGCACCGCACGTACAGTTGGTCGTACGACTACGACGCTTCCGCGCAGACGCTCACCCGCTACGCGCTCGTCGCCGGAAACGCGCCGGTCGCCGGCGACGTGCTCGCCGACATCGACGGATTCGTCGCGAGCCCGCAAACGCTCGCCGCGCTCGCCGAGCGCTCGAGTCCGGCCTACGATCCGCTCTTCGCTTCAGCTGCTGCAACCGATGTGCCCTACGCATTCGCAGCGATGCCCGGCGCGATCGGCGGAAACCGATTGGTCGCAGTAACCGTCGTCGCAAGCGGCGTCGATCGCAGCGTGGTGCTCGCGAGCGAAGACGCCCCCACTGCATTTACCGTCGTCGTGAACTATACGCCGTCGCCCGCGCCGCTGGTAACGCCGACCGTTACACCGCTGACGCTCACGCCCTGATATCGCTGCGTTTACCACGCGGGAAAACCGTGTAGCGCAGCGCAGTACATGCGTTCCACGATGGGAGGATCGAATGTCTTTCACAGGGCGAGTAGCGATCGTTACCGGCGGAACGCGCGGCATTGGCCTGGCGATCACGCAGGCGCTCGCGCAAGACGGCGCGCACGTCGCGGCGGGCTATAGCAAAGGCGCCGACGCGGCAGAACGCTGCGCGGAAAAGCATCGCGCCAACGGACATTCGGTCTCGACGCATCAAGGGCGCGTCGACGATTTCGACGATTGCAAACGCGTCGTCGACGAAGTGCTCAAAACGCACGGGCGCGTCGATTTTCTCGTCAACAACGCGGGCATCACGCTCGACAAAACGCTGCGCAAAATGTCATCCGAAGATTGGTGCAACGTCATCAACGTCAATCTCTCGGGCGCGTTCAACATGACCAAAGCCGTGCTCGAGCATATGATCGAACGCGGATCGGGCCGCATCGTGAACATCAGCTCGGTGATCGGACAAACCGGCAACGTCGGGCAAGCAAACTACGCCGCCTCGAAAGCCGGGCTCTTCGGTTTCACCAAATCGCTCGCGCTCGAGATGGCCGCCAAGGGGATTACCGCCAACGTGGTAGCGCCGGGCTTCATCGGCACCGAGATGGTCGAGGCGATGCCCGAGGCCGCCCTGGCCAAGGTGGTCGAGAAGATCCCCACCAAGCGGCTAGGCAAGCCCGAGGAAGTCGCCCGGGTCGTGAAATTCCTGTGCGAAGACGACTCCGGCTACATCACCGGGGCCGCGTTCCACGTGAACGGCGGCCTCGACATGACGTAGAACGCCGCCGTCTCCCGGAGTCTATGGCCCGGGCTTAAAAGAAGCTAAGGTTTTCTTCACCTTTTGCTAGGTAAGCGCAGCGCCTGGGTACAAAGAAGTATCCATGATAACCACCTCGACAGCCCCCTCGGGCACGCTTACGCGGCTCGAAGGTCGAGTGGCGATCGTGACCGGAGGTTCGCGCGGTATTGGCGGCGCGATTTCGACGGCGCTCGCTGCCGATGGCGCGACGATTGCCGTGGTCGGCGTACCGGCCGATCGCGAACGGACCGAGGCCTTGCGTGCTTCGCTCAACGGAACGGCCAAGCTGGTCGATTTTTATCAGGCCGACGTTTCGGATCCGCAAGCGTGCGAAGCCGCAACACAAGCGGTAATCGCGGCGCACGGTAAGGTGGACATCCTCATCAACAGCGCCGGAATCACCAAAGACCACACCGCACGCAAGATGACGGTCGACGAATGGCAAGCGGTCCTGAACGTAAATTTATCAGGACCGTTTTTTATGATCAAGGCCGTGCTCGACCACATGCTCGCACAGCGTTACGGCCGCATCGTGAACATCAGTTCCGTGGTCGGACGCACCGGCAATTTCGGTCAGGCGAATTACGCCGCGGCCAAAGCGGGGCTGTTGGGATTGACCAAGACGCTCGCAATCGAAACCGCGCGCACCGGCATCACGGTCAACGCGGTGGCTCCGGGTTTTACGCTGACCGAAATGGTCGCGGCGATGCCGGAAACCGCAATCGAAGCGGCCACCGCGCGCACGCCGATCGGGCGGCTCGGCCAGCCCGAGGAGATCGCGCGCGTCGTGCGCTTTTTGGTCGATGACAACTCGGGATTCATCACCGGTTCGACCTACGACGTCAACGGGGGCATGTACATGTGATGATCGGCTCGGTGCCGTTGGAAGAGTTCAGTTACGGTCTCGATCTCTCCGGTGCCGATCCGGCATCGCTCAACGATGCGCTGCGCGCCGTCACGCTGGAGGTCATGAGCGACCCGATGCGCGTGGCGCCGATCATGACGAGCTTGATGCTCGCCCAGCAAGGCGTGGCGATGAACACGATGCGCCGCATGCAGGGCGAGAATCCCGCGCCCGTGATCGACGTCGCCGGCGATAAGCGCTTTGCCGATGAGGCGTGGACCAGCAATCCCTTTCTGATCTCGATGGTGGAAGAGTATCTCGTGCGCCGCCAGTACGCGCAGCAGTTGGTCGAGGCCTCGCGGTTGCCCGAGGGGACCAAACGCAAGGCGCGCTTCGCGATGAACATGCTGCTGGACGCGCTCGCGCCCAGCAACGTACCGTGGCTCAATCCGGCCGTCGTGCGGGAAGCGCTCGATAGCGGCGGCGAGAGCTTGGTGCGCGGAATGGCCGAATTTCTCGACGACGTACAGAACAACGGCGGTTATCCCAAACAAGTCGACACGTCGTCGTTCGTATTGGGAACGAACCTCGCGGCGACACCGGGCGAGATTGTCTTTCGCAACGAGCTGATCGAGCTGATCGCGTACTACCCGCAGACCGACGAAGTCTACGAGCGCCCGATCGTGTTCTCGCCGCCGTGGATCAACAAATATTATCTGATGGATCTGGCGCCCGGACGTTCGTGGGTCGAATGGGCGGTCAAAAACGGTCATCAGGCTTTCATGATCAGCTATCGCAATCCCGACGAGTCGATGCGCGAGTACACGATGGACACGTATCTCGAGAAGGGATTGCTCGCGGCACTCGAGGCGATCGAGCGGATCACCGGTGCGCCGCAGGTGAACGTGGCCGCGCTGTGCCTGGGCGGCACGATGGCCGCGCTGATGCTCGCGTACCTCGCCGCCAAAGGTGAGGAACAGCGCGTCGGCGCGATTACGATGACGAACACGATCGTCGATTTCGCGCAGCCCGGCGATTTGGGCGTCTTCACCGACGAAGCCTCGATCGCGCGGCTGGAAGAGAAGATGAAAGAGCGTGGCTATCTCGATTCGAGCGAGATGGCCGGCACGTTCAACTGGATGCGCGCCAACGATTTGATCTGGAGTTACGTCGTCTCCGGCTGGTACATGGGCAAAAAGCCGCCGGCATTCGATATTTTGGCGTGGAACGCGGACTCGACGCGCATGCCCGCGGCGATGCACTCACAGTATTTGCGTTCGTGCTATCTCCACAACTTGCTCGTCGTCCCGAACGCGTTCGTGCTCGACGGCGTTCCGATCGATCTCGGCCGGATTCAGACGCCGATGTACGTGCTCGGCGCCGAGAACGATCACATCGCGCCGTGGCGCACGACGTACGCGACCTCGCAATACGTCGGCGGCCCGGTGAAATACACGCGCACCAATTCCGGACACATCGCCGGCGTCTGCAATCCGCCGGGAAATCCCAAAGCCTGCTACTGGACCACCGAGCAGGTCGAACCGGGCGAAGAGCCCGACGCGTGGCTCGCCCGCTCAGCCAAACACCAGGGCAGCTGGTGGGAAGACTGGGCGGCCTGGGCACACGCGCACGGCGGCGCGCGCCGCACTCCGTATGTACTGCCCGCGAGCGGCGAACCGGCGCCTGGCCGGTATGTTCGTAACCTCTCCTACGAGGCAACTACCGTATGATAAACAATCGCGATCATCTGAAGGGGCTCGGCGAGTTCATCCGCACACAGCGCGAACTGGCCAACCTTTCGCTGCGTCAGTTAGCCGATCTGGCCAAGGTCTCGAACCCATACCTGAGCCAGGTCGAGCGCGGTCTCTACAAGCCCTCGGCCGAGGTGCTCAAGCAGATCGCCCGGGCGCTCCACCTCTCGGCCGAGACCTTCTACGCGCAGGCCGGACTGCTGGACGAGGACGTACAGCGTGAGGCCAGCGACGCGGTCGAATCGGCCGTCAAACTCGACCCGCGGCTCACGCCCGACCAAAAGGACACGCTCATCCGGGTCTATCGCGGCTTCATCGGCTGAGCAGGCCGCGGGGGCGGAACCGTGACCGAACCGTGACCCGCACGAGGCGGCTGAACCGTCTTGACGTACTTCTCGCACGCTTGGTATACTTAGCGTACACACGTTAAGGAGTACGTCCATGAATAGCTACACCGAATTCCTCGAGAAGGCCCAGACCGAGTTCCTGAACGGCCTCAAGCAGGCGCAAGACGTCAACGTCAAGGCCATCGCCTCGATCAACGAGCTGATCGAGCAGAACGGCCCGGCCAAGCTGCCGACGCCGGCCGAACTCATCTCGCAAACGTTCGCGTTCACCAACCAAGTGTTGGAATCGCGTAAAGAATATCTGCTCAAGCTCACCGAGCTTCTCCCGAAAAACTAGACGAAGCCCGACACTTGTCGGGCTTCTCTGCATTTCCTCGGTTAGGTCTTAATCATCATCGGTAGCTGCGGTTAACAGAGCAAAGACACTGCGCTTACAATGAGTTAACCCGCACGGCGTTTGCGACTCTAGTCGCTTGCTCGCTGCAGCCCGATATCAAGGATGTATGCAGCACATCTTTGACGGCCTGCCGTTCCTCGCATCGTTCTTCAGCATCGTGCTGGGGGTCGTCGCCTGTTTCTTCGGAAGCCTCGTCGGATTCGGCGGAGGCTTCATCTCCGTTCCGATCCTGCGGCTCTCCGGTCACCTGACGCCGCAAGTCGTAGCTGCAACCTCGCTCTTCATGGTCGGCGTGAACGTCGCGGTCGCGTCCTTTGCGCTACGCAAGAAGAAGCGTATCAATCTGCGGATCGGCTGGTCGATCGGGCTCGGCGGCATCGTCGGCGCGCTCGCCGGCGTCGTCGGACTGAAGTACGTCAGCTCGAGCCAGTTCGACGTGCTCTACGGCCTGATGCTGCTCTTCATCGCGTTCAACATGCTCAAGCCCGCGCCGAAGGCCGAGATCCCGGATACGCAGATCGAATCCGACCGTTCGCTGCGCGCTTCAAACATCGAATTTGCCCTGATGGGCATGCTGGTCGGCTTTTCGTCGAGCCTGTTCGGCATCGGTGCCGGCACGGTGGCGATCCCGCTCTTGCTGTGGCGCTACAAGCTGCCCGCCTACGTCGCAATGCCGACCGCGTCCTTCATCGCGACCATCTACATTTGGCCCGGCGTGCTGGCGCAGATTCACGAAGCCCGCGTCGACTGGGCGCTCGCGATTCCGCTCGCGATCGGCGCCGTGATCGGCGCGCATTTCGGCGCGCGCTATTCCAACAAATTGAAGTCGCCCCAACTCAAACGCATCTTCGGCGTCATCTGCGTCATCACGTTCATCACCCTGAGCATCCGGCATCTGCCGATGCTCCAGCCGCACCCGACCACCGCACTCGCGGCAACGATGCAAATCTCAAAGGCAGGCAGCAAATGAACAAGCTCGGAATCGTCGGAGCCGGCGCGGTCGGGGCCGCCGCCGCACTCGCATCGTGCGTACGCTCCGTCGCAAGCGATATCGTCTTGGTCGATCGCAACCACGCGCGCGCCAAAGGCGTAGCGACCGATCTGCGCTACGGCACGCCCCTCTCCCCCGCGGTCGACGTGCGCGCCGGAAACTTTGCCGACCTGGCCGGCGCCGGAGTGGTGGTGATCACGGCCGGCTTGAACGAGAAAGACGGCGGCGCCACCGATCGCAACGATCCGCTGGGACGCTTGCGCCTTCTGCATGCCAACGTCGGCGTGTTCGAGGAGATCGTTCCGCAAATCGTCGAGGCCGCGCCGATGGCCGTCATCATGGTCGTGACCAATCCGCCCGAGCCGCTGGTCGATCTCACCTGCCGTTTGGCCGGTCATACGCGCGTGCTCAGCACCAGCACGCTGCTCGATACGCTGCGCTTTCGCGTGCACATCGCCGAACGGTTCAACGTGAGCCCGCAGAGCGTCGAGGCCTACGTGATCAGTGAACACGGCACGTATAGCGTGTTCTGCTGGTCGTCGGTGCGCGTGGGCGGCAAGCCGCTCGCGCAGCTCGTCGCCGAACGGCGCATCGCCTTCGACGAATTCCGCGCATCGGTCGAGCACGACGTGCGCTTTGCCAACATTTCGATCATCGAAGGAATCGGCGCAAGCCAGTACGGCATCGGCATGGTGGTGGCGCGCGTCGCCGAGAGCATCTTGCGCGACGAGCGCGCGGTGCTCCCGGTCGGGTCGTATCAGCCCAATTACGGCGTGACGCTCTCGCTCCCCAGCGTCGTCGGACGCAACGGCGTCGAGTCCGTGATCTGGCCGCACCTCTCCGAGGACGAACAGAGCGGCATGGACGCCAGCGCGAAACGGCTCAAAGGCATCGTCGCCGAGTACGTCGCCGACGCGGCCGCGGCTTAAGAGCTTCCTTAACTCAAGTTCTTCGAACTGAACAGCGCCAGATAGCAGCCCGGTGAAACGCCGAGGCTGGCTTGAATCGGCGTGAGCTCGCACAGCCCGAGCGTGCGATGCCGAATCAGGAACGGCGGCACGTCCGGGGGCAGCACTTCCCAATCGCTCCACATGCGCGCGAAATCCGCGTCGCGCTGCATCACCTCGAGCAGCGCGTCGAAATTCGCATCGCCGAAATAGCTTGCGTAGGTGTGGCGAAAGTTCGCGACGCAGGCGCGCGCGCATGTGTCCCAATCCACATAGAGCGAGCGGCGCGAATCGTCGAAGAACATCCGCCAGAGGATATTGCGTTCGAGCACGTCTTTATGCTCGTCGTAATCGAAGATTTCGCTGACGAACGTATTCCACACCAGCATGTCCAGGCGCGGCGTCGCGATGTACGCGGGCGCGGCAGGATGCAATTCGACCAGCTTGCGCAGCGCGTCGGGAATGTCGGGATCGAGCGCACAGATCTGCGGCGGCGTATCCGAAGCGAGCACTTTCAGGTACCCGATCTCGGCGCCGGTGAGCAGCAGTGCGCGGCCGATCTGATCGAGCACGTCGGGCGAGAAGTTGATCTCGCGGCCCTGTTCGATCCAGGTGTACCACGTGGTCGAGATGCCGGCGAGCTTGGCGACTTCTTCGCGGCGCAGTCCGGCAACGTGCCGGCGAGCGGATTCTTCCTCGAGCCCCACATCAACCAGGCGCAGCGCGCTGCGGCGCGTCCGCAGAAACGATCCCAGATCCGAGCGTCGGGAAAGGGTGCGTGGGGCGTCGATCATGCGATCCTCCGTGGAGCCGAGGGCCGGTTTGGCTCACCTAGCTACGGTAGGACCCGAGGTTATGCCTCCACCGGAAAGCGCATGGTGACCGTGGTTCCCGCGTCGACGCGGGAATCGAGCGCGATCGAGCCGCCCATGCGTTCGACCGCGCGTTTGGCGATGGCCAGGCCCAAGCCCGAACCGTCGATTTCGCCGTGCGAGCTGCCGCGGTAAAACCGATCGAATGCGTGCTCGACGTCGATCGTCGGCATCCCCGGCCCGCGGTCGGCGACCTGCAGCACCGCGGTCGCGCCGTCGCGGCCGACGCGCACGTCGACCGGGGAGGCCGGCGCGTAACGCACCGCGTTTTCGACCACGTTCTTCACCGCTTCGTAGAGTTCGGTGTCGTCGCCGAGAACCGCGGCGTCACCGTCGGCCGCGAAGCGCAGCCGTTCGCCGGCGAGCGGGCGCAGCGCGTCGACCGCGCGCGCCGCGATCGAGTTCAGATCGATCCGGTCGGTAACCGGCGGCACCTCGCGTTCGAGCCGCGCGAGCAAGATCAACTTCTCGATGATCGCGCGCATCTTGCGGCTCTCGTCGAGCATCGTCTCGTGCACGCGCCCCACGCTCTCCCCGTCTTGCACGACGCCCGAACGCAGCGCATCGAGGTACCCCATGAAGATCGTAAGCGGCGTGCGCAGCTCGTGCCCGGCATCGGCGATGAACTGCCGCAGCTCGGCTTCTTGCCGGCGCCGTTCGTAGGTGGCGACGTTCAGCCGCTGCGCGACTTCGTTGTAGGTTTGGGTGAGTTCATGCAGGCTCGAGTCGCTTTCGATCAGGAGCTTCGGCGTGAAGTCGCCCTGCGCGATCGAACCGAGCGCGTCGTTGACTTCGCGCAGCGGACGCAGCGCGCGCCCGGTGATGGCGCGCCCGGCGAGCCACGCGATCAGCACAGCCAGCACGCCGATCGGAACGATGCGTTCCCAATAATGCACGAGCGCATGGGTAAAATCACCGACGTCGGGTTCGAGCACGATCGTGCCGCCGTGCGGAACGCCGACGAAGCGAGGCCGCAAAAAGAGCAGTCCCGCGATCGCGCGCTCGCTATCGTTCAATTGCGCCGAGGCGCCGGCGATCACGCGGTGCTGCGAATCGAGCACGAGCATGCGCGAATGAGCGTTGGGTTCTTCCGCCAGCACGTTGGGCGCGATTTGCGCGAGGCTCTCGCCCCGCGCCGCGTATTCGTTGACGCGCTGCTGGACGCGCGTTTGCGCCGCGTCGATGTTCTGATTGAACGTGGTGGCGAACCCGACGATGAAGAACGCCGACGAAGCGCCGGCAACAAGGGCGATCAGTGCGACCGCGAGGATGACGTAGCCGCGGGTGATGCGGCGGGCGAAATTTCGAAAGGTCGGTTCAGTCGGCACGGATCGTGTATCCCGCGCCGCGCACGGTCTGAATCAGCGGGCGCCCGAATCCCTCGTCGATTTTTGCGCGCAGATACGAGATGTAGCGTTCGACCGCGTTCTGCCCGACGTCTTTCTCGTTTCCCCAAACCAGATCGAGCAGCTCGTCGCGGGTGAAGACGCGGCGCGGACGGCGCACCAGCGTGACCAGCAGATCGTACTCGAGCGGCGAGAGATCGATGCGCTTGCCGGCGCGCGCGACCGTGTGCTCGTCGAGGTTGACGGTGATGTCGTCGTAGGCGATGATGTTGCGGTTTTCCAGGTGCGGGCGGCGCAGCTTGGCGTCGATGTGCGCGATCAATTCCTGCATTTCGAACGGTTTGCTCAGGTAATCGTCGGCCCCGTGCATCAGCCCCTCGACTTTGGTCTCGACCTCGCCGCGGGCCGAGAGCATCACCACCGGTGCGTCGGTGACCCGGCGCAGCATCGGCAGCAGCTCGATGCCGCTGACCATCGGCATCATCACGTCGAGCACGATCAAATCGGGCTCCCAGTCCTTGACGAGGTCCAGGCCGGCCGGGCCGTCGGCGGCGGTGCGGACCGCGTAGCCGTGGTGGCCCAGGGTCAGCTCGAGCAGTTCGCGGATGCGAGGTTCGTCGTCGATGACGGCCACGCGCGGCTTGGTTTCGGGCATATGGGTAAAAAAGTAGTACCCCGCCTTGAGACTTCCTGGAGAGGGGCCGAAAATGATGGTATGTCGAGGGTCGTGGTAATCGACGATTACGAACCGACGTTGCGTATGTATGCAACGGCGATCGAAAAGATGCTCGGCGGCGAGGTCGTCGCGTTCTCCGATCCGCGTGAAGCACTGCATTATATGAGTGCGATGGATCCCACCTTGTGCGTGGTCGACTACAGCATGCCCGAAATGGACGGCGTTGCCTTCGTACAAGAGCTGCGCGGCGTGCCGGGCCGCGAACGGACACCGATCATCATGCTCACCGGTAAGGACGATCGCGACCTACGTTCGCGCGCGATGAGCGCGGGCGTGAGTGTGTTCTTGAACAAGCCGGTGAGCGCGGAAGAATTCGCCGGCCACGTGCGCCGGCTCGCGACGCAAAACAACGCGGCGAACGTGCGCGACGGAGAGATGCGCGATCTCAAAGAGCGCGCCGAAAGCGTCGATCGCCGCTTGCATCAGCGCGACCGCGAAGCGATCGACGCCGTCTATCGCACGTACGCGGCGCGCTACCCCGACGCCGGCGCGCGAATGAAGCAGGCGGCCGAGATCGCGGTGATGCTGGCGATCGAAGTGCGCTGCTCGGTCGCCGACGTACAGCTCCTGCGCGAAGGAGCGCACGTGTACGACATCGGCAAGCTCGCGATTCCCGACAAGACGTTGGCGAGCACGGCGAAACTCTCGGCGACTTCGCGCGTCGCGGTCGAGCGTCATGCCGACGCGGGTGCGGAGATTCTCGCCGTTTCGGAGTCGCGGCTCTTTGCGGCCGCGTCGACGATGGCGCGCACCCATCACGAACGCTGGGACGGTGAAGGCTATCCGCGCAAGCTCAAGGGTGATGCGATTCCGCTCTCGGGACGCCTGATCGCGGTCGCCGACGCGCTGGTCGCGATGATGAACGCGCGCCCCGATCGTCCGGCGATGGCCTTCGGTCACGCGCTCGATCAGATCAAACGCGAAAGCGGAACGCATTTCGATCCCGCGGTGGTAAGCGCGCTCGAGCGGATCAAGGATAAAGTCGCGCAGCTGCGCGCATAGCCGCCACGCGCGTCGCGACCCAGGCGACCGGCACGCCGAAGAAGAGCGTGTGCGCGATGAGGTTGTTCAGCAGTGAGGCGGGCGTGTAGCTCAGCCGCGGCGCGTGCCCAAGCGGCACCACGACGAAGTGCATGAAGAGCATCACGCCGACGCCGTACACGATGCCCCAGCCTAGCGGCGCGCCGCGCATCGCGGGAAACGCGCGCAGCAGCGCGACGAAGAAAAATCCCCAGACCAAGCTGACGCACACGTGTGCGGCCTGACCGAGCACGATGCCCGGCAATCCGGCGTGCAGCGCGGCTTGCCAGCCGATTAGATTCGACGTATCGAGATGATAGAGCGCGACCGGCGGGATATGAAAGAAGAGCGGCAGGCTGATCGTGAGATAGAGAAAGATCGTGGCCGCGCCGGTGATGCCCGAAACAACGCCGGCTAGTATGTCGGTTTTTCCCATGCGGCTGGAGCGAGCGCCGGCATTCGGCTGTGACGTAGGAGCGCACGCACGTTGAAGGCAACGGCGCAGACGAAGGCGACGATTCCGATCGCAAGCGCGGCAACGGCGATTTGATTGAGCCGCGGGTCCGCGGGGAAGAGCGCGCCGCCGCGTAGTGCGAGGGCGCAGCCCGCCGCGAGCGCCCCGTTGACGGCCAGGTGCGCGACGTCACGCAGGCGGCGCAGGAGCGGGAGGATGAGGGTCACGAGGTTGACCGGCAAAAGGATTGCCGTCGCGCCGATGACGATCGCATACAGCGGAAGCCAGGCCGCGCTGAACGTCACGTTCGGCAATGCGAGCCCGACGGGACCGTAGAGCATGAAAAGCACGAGATGGCGAGCCCAGCCCTGATCGACGAGGAGGACGAGCATTCCCGCGCTGCCGAGGGCCTCGAAGAAACTCGCGCTGCGCGGAACCTGGATCGAACCCGCTGCCGGCAGCCGGCGCGGATCCCAGCGTGAAATCCACGCGGCACATTTTGCGCCTGCACCCGGCACACGTTCGATCAACGCAAAAACCGCGGTGATGACGGCAGCGTAGATCCAGAACGCATCCCATGCGATACCGGCACCGTCCCAGAACCGCCGGACATCGCCGGTTTTGATCGCCGCAACGGCCGCGATGAACAGATCGAGCACCACGACGATCGAAAGCACGCAGATGAGGACCGGCCAATAGAACGGGAGCAGATCGGGGCCGATCAACGCCTGGTGTTTGCCGTAGCGCGACGCAACCAGACGCGGATGACCGTAGGCTTTGATCAGCGCCGCTTCTTCGTCGGCGTTCAACGGACGTCCGAGCGAGCGCTCACGCTCTTCGATCTGAGACTGCAGCGCCTCGCCGATTTCGGCGACGATATCGTCGCGCGCGGCATCCTTCGGTAAGTAGCGATGCACGGCGTAGAGGTAGTTGCTGAGCATGTCCATCGTTATGACTCCGCGGTGATCCGTTGCAGCGACGTGTTGATCCGGTGCAGCTCATCGGTGAGTTGGTCGAGCATCTGCTCGCCGGGCGGCGAGAGCCGGTAGAAGCGCTTGCGGCGCTTGTTCTCCTCGCGCCACTCGCTCTGCAGCAGTCCCTGGGTTTCCAGGCGTCGCAGCAGCGGGTAGAGCGTACCCTCGTCGATCTCGAGGCCGGCCTCTTCGAGGGCCTTGCGCAGCGTGTAGCCATAGCGCTCGGTGCGCAGCTGCGAGAGCACCGCGAGGGTCAAACACCCCCGCCGCAGCTCCAGCCGCAGATTCTCGAAAAGACCATCCCCGATACCATGTTCCATATACTATGTATAACACAGTATATGCCGCACGGGGTCCTCCGTCAATGCTATACTTTGCTACATGGAGCATGCGACACGATTGGGCGAGCGCATCAAGGCTCGCCGGCGCGAGATCGGCATGACCGCGGCCCGGCTTGCCGCGGCGGTGGGTGTAACCGAGAACGCAATCCGCAAGCTCGAGTCCGGCGACTCGGCCGAGCCGCGCTTTTCGACCGGCGTCCGCATCGCCGAGGTCTTGAATATCAGCGCCGATGCGCTCGCGGGCAAGCCGATTTCGCTGCTCGCCGGAACCCCCGAGCTCGCGCGCGTCGTTGCCGCAATCCGAACGATTCGCGAGCCGCTGGAACGCGACGGGGTTGCACACGTCGACGTCTTCGGTTCGGTCGCGCGAGGCGACGCAGGCCCGGAGAGCG
Organism: Candidatus Baltobacteraceae bacterium; assembly: GCA_035502855.1. NCBI lineage: Bacteria > Bacillati > Vulcanimicrobiota > Vulcanimicrobiia > Vulcanimicrobiales > Vulcanimicrobiaceae > Vulcanimicrobiaceae bacterium. Next base: position 3,230 of record DATJTX010000038.1, on the reverse strand, counting down.
ACGTCGATATCATGATCACCCCAAAGATCAGCGTGCCATTTTCGCTCATCCACCTCGGACGCGTTTCGGATATACTCGAGCGGCGTCTCGGCCGTCACGCGGATACGGTCACACGGCCCGCGCCTGAGGATGCGCCGCACTTGCGCGATGCGTTGAAAGAGGCCGTGCGTGCGTTCTAAATGGCGATCCGAGCGGATCGAGCAACGTGTTGCCGACGTGCTTTCGTCGATCGACGCAATCGATGAATTCCTTGCCGGCTACGATTTCGATGCATATGTGCGCGATCGGAAGACACAAAGCGCGGTCGAACGGCAGCTGCTGATCATCTCCGAAGGGATGACGCGCTTGACCGAATTGGAGCAAGACTTGCCAGAGGAGCGACGTTTCGAATCACGCTTTCCGCACGTCGACGTCTACCAAATTCGCGGTATGGGCAACCGTGTGCGGCATGAGTACCGCTACGTCAATGCCTCGATCATCTGGGATACCGCTAAAGGCCGAGACTTGAAAGATCTCAGGGCTGCATTGCTTGAGGGGTATCCTTCGACAAGCTCAGGATGACAGATGTGTGGGCTCAGGATGACAGATGTGTGGGCTCACGATGACAGTAACAAGTTAGCGTGGGCTCCGGGGGAGGAACAGAAGACCGGAGCCCACGTGTTTTGAGCGCGCTGACCGAAGGCGCGCTCACCTATTCGAAGCGCAAGGCCTCGATAGGATTCAGACCCGCCGCTTTCTTCGCGGGATAGTAGCCGAAGAAGATGCCGACGAGCGCGGAGAACGCGACCGAGAGGATCACCCATGCGATCGGGATCTGCGTCGGCCACTTGGCCAGCGCGGCGACGACGAACGTGCCGATGAATCCGGCGATCACGCCGATCACACCGCCGGCGGCGGCGAGCACTGTCGATTCGGTGAGGAACTGGCGCAGAATCGTCGCGCCGCGCGCGCCGACCGACATGCGCAGTCCGATCTCACGCGTGCGCTCGGTGACCGAGACCATCATGATGTTCATGATGCCGATGCCGCCGACGATCAGCGAAACCGCCGCCACGCCTGCGAGCAAGAACTCCATCACCGCGCCGGTCGACGACGCGGCGGCCGCGATCGACTGCAGGTTGCGCACCTGGAAGTCGGCCGGCTGACCGGCGGCGATTTGGTGCCGCTGCGTGAGCAGCGCCGTGACTTCGTTCTGCACCGGCGTGATGTCGTCCGACGTCGCGGCTGAAACCATCAGCTGATTCACCGTCGTCTGTCCGGTGATGCGCTGCATCGCGGACGTGTAGGGAATCAGCACGGTGTCGTCTTGATCGGTGCCCAGGCTGCTCTGTCCGAGCGGTGTGAGCGTGCCGACGACCGTGAACGGCACACCTTTGATCAGAATCGTCTGCCCGATCGGATTTTGACCGTTCGGGAAGAGTTCGGAGACGTCGGTCTGTCCGAGCACGGCGACTTTGGCCGCGTCGTTCACGTCGTTTTGCGTAAAGAACGAACCGCTCGCCGTCGGCCAGGTGCGAATCTGCGCGTACGTCGGCGCAACGCCGGTGACCGTCGTTTGCCAGTTGTTGCCGCCGGCGACGACCTGCGTGCGGATCGTCACCACCGGCGAGACCGCCGAGACGCCGGGAAGCTGCGCGATCGCCATACCGTCGGCAGGCGTGAGCGTCGACGCGGTGCCGAATCCGCCGCGCGCGCCGGAGCTCGTGACGCTTCCCGGCTGCACCACGATGAGATTGGAACCGAGGGAGTTGATGCTGTTCTGCACCGAGACGCGCGCGCCGCTGCCGATCGCGACCGTGACGATCACCGCCGCGACACCGATCACGATACCGAGCATGGTGAGCATCGAGCGAACTTTATTGCGCACCAGCGCTTGTAGTGCCAGCCGCAGAATGCCTTTGAAATCCGACATTATGCTACTCGCTCCTTCCATGCTTCGACAGGCTCAGCATGACAGGTTTCGCCGTAAGCCTGTAATCTGTCACCCTGAGCTACTAATCTGTCACCGTGAGCTACTAATCTGTCACCCTGAGCTTGTCGAAGGGTATCCGAAATCACATTGCCGTCGCGGAACGTCACGATCCGTTTGGCATGGGCGGCGATATCGGGCTCGTGGGTGACGAGCATGATCGTGATGCCCTGCTTTTCGTTCAGCTCTTTGAAGATCCGCATCACGTCTTCGCTGGTTTTGGTATCGAGCGCGCCGGTCGGCTCGTCGGCGAGGATGAGCCCCGGATGGTTGACCAGCGAGCGCGCGATCGCCACGCGCTGTTGCTGTCCGCCCGACATTTGATTCGGATGGTGGTGCGCGAGATGATCGACGCCGACGATCTCCATCATGTCGCGCGCGATGCGCGCGCGTTCGGCGGCGGGCACGCCCGCGTAGACCATCGGCAGCTCGACGTTTTCGAGCGCGCTGGTGCGCGGGAGTAGATTGTATGCCTGAAAGACGAAGCCCAGGCGGCGGCTGCGAATGTCGGCCCGCGCGTCCGCATCGAGATGCGAGACGTCGGTGCCCTCGAAATAGTATTGACCGGCGGTCGGATTGTCGAGCAGCCCGGTGATCTGCATGAACGTCGATTTGCCCGATCCCGAGGGGCCCATCACGGCGACGAATTCGCCGCGACGGATCTCGAGATCGATGCCCGCCAGCGCGACGACCTGGGCGTCGCCGAGCGTGTAGACCTTGCGCAGGCCCTCCACGCGTACGACCGGTTCGGTGAGTTGTTCCACGATCTGTTCCTCCATGACGATCGTAGAATCCGCGCTTGACGGAGCACGGTGAATGGGATTAGGCCTCGATGAGGCTGCCTGCGCGAATCGCGAAGGAGACCGGTTTGAAACAACCGGTCTCCCTTGGCTCGCGTTCGACGTGAGCGCGTCCGGCCGCCTACGGCATGCCGTGCATCCCGCGGCCGGGCGAGCCGCCGCTCAGCGGATTCGCGCTTTTGGCCTTATAGCCGCCCTTGTGCGCGCTGCTACCGCTGATCGAGGTGACCACGTTCTCGCCGGCGCTCAGCGTGGCGCTGCCGGTGGGCGTAACCGCCGCTTGCGTCGCGGTGACGAGGCCGACGGTCACCGGCACGCGCGCGAGCTTGCCGTTCGCTTGCACCATCACCGCGCCGGTTTCGCCCGGCGTGACGCTGCCGGTGCTCACGGTGGTCGTTCCGCCCCACGGATTCGCGTTCGTTGCACCCGCGTTCGCGGCCGTCGCAGCGCTTGCTGCGGGC
>DATJTX010000037.1 GCA_035502855.1 Candidatus Baltobacteraceae bacterium | reverse complement strand
CAGCGATTCGGATAGGGTAACATCGTAATCGGCCACCGTTTCGTCCCTTCGGTTGAGAAGTTGTTCACAAAATGAATCTTCCGAACCGAAACGGTGGCCCCCCGCCACCGGGCTTTTACAGCATTTTAAGGGACGTCATCGAACTTCTCGCGCAACTGATCGGCGACGACGCGCCACTGTGCATGCGCTGCCTCGGGCGTTTCTTGCGCGAAAACGGTGTTGATCAACGCAAGCACCATCTGGCGCTGCCCCTTGCCGGCGTGGGCGAGCGCGTTACGCATGAAATGCACGCGACAACGCTGCCATGTCGCTTTGAATACTTTTGCGATTGCTGCTTTGAGACCGACGTGCGAACCGGAGATCACGAGCTTCACTCCGCGAAGTCGGCGCCAGCGATAGCAGCTGAGCGAAGTTGAACCATTATAAAACCAATTTACCGCACTATTTCGTTCCTGAGGCTTATCCCGAAAAACGGGTGCGACACTTAACGCAAGCTCTTACGCTTCGAGCGCTTTGGCGGTAACGCCGGCTTTTTCTTCTGGGCCTTCTCCTTCTGTTTCTCGGGAATGCCGAGAGCGGTGCGAATTTCGGGCGGCATTTCCTTAATTGTCTCGTCGTCAAGCTCGGTCACCGCAGCATCAATTGATTCTTTCTGAAACTCCTCCATCTCCCTGAGCTGGGAGTTCAGTATCGCGAGCAGAACGTCCTTAATCTTCTTCCCGCGGTCAGGCCCGCTTTGCGCGAGGGCGTGCTGGTAGTACGCGTAGTGGTCGTCAAGGAGAAACTTCAACCCAGCCTGCACTACAGAGTCACTCGAGCGCGAATGCTCTGAGTGCAGTTTTGAGTTCCGCGGGTACAGCTCACCGTCGATTTCCTTTATTTCAAGCAACTCTCTAAGAGTGAACTGCGTACACGGTCGTTGATAGATCGGTCGAGTTCCCATCTTATGCGCTAACCGGTGCTCCGGCGTAGGCTTGATCAAGAAGCCACACTCGACGAGCCGCCCGATGGCCCTCCGGATCGATTCTTTGTCGGACAGCCCCAAATCGTGCGCAATCTGATCGATCGTCGGAAACGCGATGCCGTTCTCCCTCATAATTGAAAGGTAGTATAGGTAAACCGAAAGTGCACGCGGATTCAAAACGTGGAATATGAATCGCCGCCACCACGCCGGAAAAACGAAGAATGGCTGCGGTTGAGCCTTTTTGCCGGTTGGCCACCGGTATTCTGGCCGGAAGAGGTATCGAGCATCCTGGTCCATGACTCGATAATTCCGACCCGTATTCGGGTAAAACCTTCCCCATACATGGGGGTTTTACCGTATAATCCGTGCGTGGCCTGGATTCTACTCTGGAATCTTAGCGTGGAATCTACTGTTGGTTTTTGCTTTGGCTTTTGCTCATTGCCCGCTTTGCACCGATAGGTGGGGGTCGCGAGCCCTTGCATGCCCGTGACCGTTCGATCATAATATCGGCAGACCTCGCCCGTCAGCCGGGATCGCCGGGCAAGCAGAGTAGGCCGGACTACGTAACTCCGGAGCGCGTAAGCGCAAGCCCCGAAAGCGCTTGCTGGCCCACAAGGGGAACCCGGATGTTGCCGGGTCCGCGCCGGTCGCTTAGCCCTTAGGATCAGCGACGGTCGAGGATCTGGAAGTCGGCCCTCTACCCATTCTCTCCAAGTGCGGGTGGGGGTCGGCTCTTTTGTAGCGTGGCCTTAATTATAGCGTCTTCCGCTAGTCGAAGGCACGACGGCTAGCCGACGGCTAGCCCATGCGACTGAAGCCACTTGCGGTCCGATATCGATCCAGGCGGGGACTTGGTCTTTTCGTCGGAGCGAGCCTAATTCACGCCCCGTTAACCCTCGGTAAGACCGCTTGACCCGGCCAGCCTGGCCCTGGTAAGGTAGCGGCACCATGATCTCGATGTTCGTTTCGACGACCACGACGACCACCACCACGACCACTGTCGTTCGGTGTAGGGTTGACGTAGGCTAAAGCGCGAGATCTGGACCAGCTTACGAAGCCCCGCACCGATTGGTGCGGGGCTTCTTGCATTGTGACGGGAGCCCTCATGCGCGTGGAATGCAGCGACTGCGGCGCGGTCGCCGACCCCCTCGAACCCTGCCGGTGCGGCGGGTTGCCCGAGTTCGTCCTCGGCGAACTGCGGCTCGACCCGATCGGGCTACGGCGCGTCGTGCGCGAGCGACGCGCCTCGTTCGAGCCGCTCTTCGCCAGCGGCGTGTGGCGCTGGCGCGAGCTGCTCCCGCCCATCCCCGCAGCCGCGATCGTCTCGCTGGCCGAGGGCAACGTCCCGCTCTACGACTCCGCGCCCGGCGCGCGCTACGCCGGCGTCGATCGCCTCGCCTACCTGCACCTGGGCATGAACCCCACCGGCTCGTTCAAGGATCTCGGCATGACGGTCGCGATCTCGGCGGCCAAAGCCGCCGGCGCGCGCAGCGTGGTCTGCGCCAGCACCGGCAACACGGCCTCGTCGATGGCCGCCTACGCCTCGCGCGCCGGGCTCGACGCCTACGCGATCGTGCCGCGCGGCCGCGTCAGCGATGCGAAGCTCGCGCAGATGCGCGAGTACGGCGCGCAGCTCATCGAGGTCGACGGTTCCTTCGACGACGCCTTCGCCGCGCTCTCCGACGTGCGCGACGCCGCGGTCGTCAACTCCGTCAACGCCTATCGCATCGAAGGTCAGAAGTGCGCGGCCTTCGCGATCCTCGAAGCGCGCAGCTGGAGCGTACCGGATTGGATCGCGCTGCCGGGCGGCAACCTCGGCAACATCTCCGCGATCAGCAAAGGTTTCCGTGAAGCGCTCGCGCTCGGGCTGATCGACAAACTCCCGCGCATCGCGCTGATTCGCGCCGAGCGCGGCGTCGACACGACGGCCAGTGCCATCGCGGTCGGTGATCCGAAATCGCGCAGCCGCGCCTCGCGCGCACTCGAGCGCTTCAACGGCATCGAACTTGCGATCGGCGACGATGCGATCCTCGATGCGAAAGCGCAGATCGGACGCGAAGGCATCGGCTGCGAACCGGCCTCCGCCGCGTCGCTCGCGGGCGTGCGCGCCCTTCGACAGGCTCAGGGTGACAGTGTGGTGTCGGCTCAGGGTGACAGTGGTGACACGATTGCTCCCGATGCCGACGTCGTCGCGATTCTCACCGGGCACGTTCTCAAAGATGCGCGGCCCTTCGAGGCTCGCGCGAACGCGCTCGCACCTCAGGGTGACAAGGTCCATGCCGTTGCGTAGCGCGTTCGTCGTCAGTGTGCCCGCGTCGAGTGCGAATCTCGGGCCTGGGTTCGATTGCGTCGGCATCGCGCTCGATCTGCGTGCGCGCGCCATGGTCGAACCGGCCGATCGTTTCGCAATCGAATTCGGCGGACCGGAACGGCCCACGCACCCCGGATTCGAGCGCATGCTCATTGCCGCGATGCGTTCGGTCAACATGACGCTCCCGCGCATTCGCGTGCAGCTCGTCAACGCGATTCCGCTGGGCAAAGGTCTGGGCTCGAGCGCCGCGGCGCGCGCGCTCGGCGTCACGATCGCAGCCCGCGCGCACGGCATGCAGCTCGACCGCGACGCGATCGCGCACCGCGTCTGCGAACTGGAGGGTCATCCCGACAACGCGCTGCCCGCCGTCTACGGCGGCATCGCGATCGCCGCCTCGTCGCGCGAAAGCATCAAACTCGCCGCGCCGAGCGATCTGCGCGCGATCGTCGTCGTGCCCGACTTCGAACTCGCCACCAAAGCGGCGCGCGCGCTCTTGCCGCTGCAGTACGAGAAAGCCGACGTCGTCTTCAACTTGCAGCGCGTCGCGCTGCTCGGCGCCGCGCTCGCCTCCGGCAATTGGAACGCCCTGCGCGACGCGATGCGCGACCGTTTCCATCAGCCGCAGCGCGCGGCGGTCGTCCCCGGTCTCGCCGCGGCGCTCGCGCTCGATGCCCCCGAAATCATCGGCATCGCCCTCTCCGGCGCGGGCCCGAGCGTACTCGCGCTCATCCGCGACCGCGTCGCATGGCGCCCGCTCGCCGCCCGCATCGAAGCCTGCTTTGCCGCCGCCGGGATCGCCAGCCGGAGCTACCGGCTGCCCTTCGCACCGCGCGGCCTGGTTTCGCGCCGGTACTTGACGGAGCGCAAAGCGGCATGATAGCCTGTCCGAAATGTTCCAGACCTCCATGATGACCTGTTCCATGTGCATTATGCGGACGCATAAGGCGGGGACGGTCATTGGGAGCACCGTGTAACACACGGAATCGAGAAAGCACTCCAACGACGCCTCCGCCGATACAGCGGGGGCGTCGTTCTTTCTCTCTCTCGGAGGCTACAAGGGGATCATGGACTGTACAATCGGGATCGGATTACTCGGATGCGGCACGGTCGGCTCGTCGGTCGCGCAGCGCTTGCTGTCCGAGCGCGAGGCGATCGAGCGCCGCAGCGGCGTGCGCTACACCCTGCAGGCGATCGCCATCGCCAATCCGTCGAAGCCGCGTCCGGCCGCGATCGATCCGCATCTCTTCACCAAAAATGCCCGCGCCGTCATCGACGATCCGCGCGTCGATCTCATCATCGAATGTATCGGCGGCACGCAAGTCGCCTCCGAACTGCTCGAATACGCGCTCGAACGCGGGCGCACGGTCGTCACCGCCAACAAAGATCTCATCGCCACCCAAGGCCCGCGCCTCTTCGCGCTCGCGCATTCGCGCGGCGCGCGCTTGCGCTACGAAGCCGCCGCCTGCGGCGCGATTCCGGTGATCCGCGTGCTCGACGACGCGCTCGCCGGCGACAGCGTCCACGCCTTCGGCGGCGTCGTAAACGGCACGTGCACCTACATTCTCTCGCAGATGGAACGCGGCGAAGAATACGACGTCGCGCTGCGCCGCGCGCAAGAACTCGGCTTCGCCGAAGTCGATCCCTCGGCCGACGTCGAGGGCCTCGATGCCGCCCACAAACTCGCGCTCTTGATGCAGCTCGCGTTTCAAATGGCGGTCATTTCGCCGCGTCTGCGCCGCAATGGGATCAGCAGCGTGAGCAAACGCGACGTTGCCCGCGCGCAAATGCTCGGCTACCGCATTCGCCTGGTCGCGGCCGCGACGCGCAGCGCCAACGCCGCGCGCGGTGAGGTCGCCCCGGTCCTCGTTCCCGAAACGCATCCGTTCGCGCTCGCGAGCGGACCGGAAAACGTCGTGCGCATGGTCTCGCGCGATGCGGGCGCGCTTCTGCTCTCCGGCACCGGCGCCGGCGGTTTTCCCACCGCCTCGGCCGTGCTCGGCGACGTCATCACCGCGCTGCGCGACCTCGCCAATCAGCGCGCCGTGCATTACCCGGCCCTCGAACCGGCGCTCGACATCGCGCCGCTCTTCGAGCATCTGCCGCGCCATCCAGAACTCCCACGCTATCCGCTGTGGGATGATAGCCTCCTCGAAGCTCCCGTCTCGCAGGTTGAAACTGCGTTCTCATGACGGGGAAAAGGAAACGACCACCACATGAGCGCCACCCTGGAGCAAGAACAAACTCCACACTTTGACACGCTCGCCATTCACGGCGGCCACAACGGTGATCCCGCGACCAAAGCGCGCGCGGTTCCCATTTATCAAACGACCTCGTATCTGTTCGACTCGACCGAACACGCCGGCAAACTCTTCGCCCTCGAAGAATTCGGCAACATCTACACCCGGATCATGAATCCCACGACCGACGTCTTCGAGCAGCGCGTCGCCGCGCTCGAACGCGGCGCTGCCGCGCTGGCGGTCGCGAGCGGGCAAGCCGCGGTCGTCTACGCGATCCTCAATCTCGCGCGCAGCGGCGATCACGTCGTCAGCTCGAACTCGCTCTACGGCGGCACCTACAACGCCTTCGCCCACACGCTCAAGCGCTTCGGCGTCGACGTGACGCTGGTCGATTTCAACGATCCGTTCGCGGTCGAGCAGGCGATCCGCCCGAACACCAAGGCGCTCTTCGCCGAAACGATCGGCAACCCGAAGATCGACGTGCTCGACGTCGAGCTCTACGCCGATCTCGCGCACCGTCACGGCTTGCCGCTGGTGGTCGACAACACGCTGCCCACGCCGTATCTGCTGCGTCCGATCGATTTCGGCGCCGACATCGTCGTGCATTCGGCGACGAAGTTCATCGGCGGACACGGCACCGCGATCGGCGGCGTGATCGTGGACGGCGGCAAATTCGATTGGGGCGACAACCCGCGCTTCAAAGAATTCGTCGATCCCGATCCTTCGTATCACGGCCTGCAGTACGCGCCGGTCTTCGGCAACATCGCGTACATCTTGAAGGCGCGCGTGCAGTTGCTGCGCGACGTCGGTGCGGCGCTCTCGCCGTTCAACGCGTGGCTGCTGCTCCAGGGCCTGGAAACGCTGGGCCTGCGGGTCGAGCGCCACAGCTCGAATGCCCTCGCCGTCGTCGAGTTCCTCGAGCGGCACCCGCAGGTCGTCTCGGTCGCGTACCCGCGTTCGGAAAAATATCTGCCGAACGGCGCCGGCGCGATTCTGACCTTCCGCGTCAAGGGTGATGCCGCGCGCGCGAAGCAGGTGATCGATCGGCTCAAGCTCTTCTCCCTGCTCGCTAACGTGGGCGATGCGAAGTCGCTGGTGATTCATCCCGCCAGCACCACGCATCAGCAGCTCACGCCCGAGGAGCGTTTGCAGAGCGGGGTCGACGAGTCCACGATTCGGCTCTCGGTCGGCATCGAAGACAAGCGCGACATCATCGCCGACCTCGACCAGGCGCTCGCGTCGTAGCCGTGCGCGAGCTGGAGGTTCCCGTTGGGGACCTGCGCTTTCGCGTCACGATCGACGGCGAGCTCAACGCGGACAAGAGCAACGCCGTCTTCGCGCCGCACGCGCTGACGGGGAATAGCCGCGTCGCCGAATGGTGGCCCGGAATTGCGGGAGGAGACGAATCGTTCTTCTCCCGCAACCGCTACGCCATCATCGGCATCAACGCGCTCGCTCCTCGCCGTACTACCGTGCGTGACATCGTCCAGACGCACCAGCGTATCTTCGACGCGCTCGAAATCGAACGGCTGGCGGTCGTGATCGGCGGTTCGCTGGGCGGCATGCAGGCGCTGCAGTGGGCGCTCGATGCGCCGCAGCGCGTCGAACGGGCGATCGTGGTCGGCGCGCACGATCATCACTCGGCGATGGGCATCGCGCTCAACGCCGTGCAGCGCGATGCGATCGCGCTCGATCCGGTGCGCGGGCTTGCGCTCGCGCGTAAGATCGCGATGCTCACCTACAAGAGCGAAGAGCTCTTCACGCAGCGGTACGGCCGCAAACCCGACCGGCGCGACCCCGCACGCTTCGATGTCGAAGGCTACCTCGATCATCAGGGCGACAAACTCATCGCGCGGATGGATCCGGCGGCGTACGTCGCGCTCACGCACGCGATGGACAGCTTCGACGTGCGCGATCGCACGCTGCCGCCCGGGCCCGACGTCACCTTCGTCGGCATCTCGTCCGATTGGCTCTTCCGTCCGCAAGACGTTCGCGCCGCCGCGCAACGTCTCGGCGCACGCTACCTGGAACTACACAGCGATCACGGCCACGATGCGTTCCTCGCCGAACCCGAAAAACTCCGCGCCCTACTGGCGCCTCTGCTCACGAGCGCGAGCGAAGCCGCGCGACTTTAGCCTTGTCATCCCGAGCGTAGCGCGCACCCCTTCGTAGCGAAGCGTAGTCGAGGGACGGGCATTACCTCGATCCTTCGACTACGTTCGCTGCGCTCACTACGCTCAGGATGACAAATCGCCGACCACCGACCAATAGATCATCACGACGAGCGGTGCGAACGTCGTGACCCTCGAAAAAGCGAACATGAGCGATTCCGTTCCGTTCGGCCGGCTCTTGCGCGACTTTCGCGTTGCTGCCGGGCTCACGCAGGACGACCTGGCCGAATTGGCGCGGATGAGCGCCGGCGGCATCAGCGTCCTCGAACGCGGAACGCGCACGGCCCCGCGCCGCGAGACGATCGCCTTGCTTTCGTCGGCGCTCGGCCTCTCCGAGTCCGACCGTAAACGGCTCGAAGAATCGGCCGCGCGGCCGCCGCGTGCGCGGCGCCGCAGCGAGCACGTCGAAAGCGACGGCGCCCGGGATCGCCACAATCTGCCGCTGGCCTTGACGAGCTTTCTCGGTCGCGAGCAAGAACGCGACCACGTGCTCAAACACATCGCCGAGCGTCGTCTCGTCACGATTTGCGGCGTCGGCGGCGTCGGCAAGACCCGGCTCGCGTTGGAAGCGGCCCGCAATCTCTTCGACAATTTCCGCGACGGCGTCTGGCTCGCCGAGTTGGGCGATTTGGACAACCCCGCTTCCGTCGACTGGAGCATCGCCGCGACGCTTGGCGTTTCACAACAGATGACGGCGTCGGGTGATGCCTGGATCGGCGCGCTCGTCGGCAAGAACCTCTTGGTTATTCTCGACAATTGCGAGCACGTGCTCGTCGCCGCCGCTGCGGTTGCAAAATCGCTGCTCGAACGTTGCCCGAACGTGCGCATTCTCGCGACGAGCCGCGAGCCGCTGCGGCTTGCCGGCGAAGTCGTCGTGCGTCTGCGGACCCTGGCGCACCCGCACGCCGACGCAACGCCGGCGATCCGGCTGTTCTTGGATCGCGCGAGCGATGTGGCGCCCGAGTATGCACAGATCGATCGCAACGATGCTCGCATGATCCCGATCGAACGACTGTGTCGCCGGCTCGACGGCCTTCCGCTCGCGATCGAGCTAGCCGCCGCGCACGCCGGCGCCGTGAGTCCCGACATGCTCGTGCGCGCGCTCGAACGGCACAATGAGCTTCCGAGCGCCGGCGGTCTGGCCGCCCCGCCGCGCCACCAAACGCTGCGCAGTCTTCTCGATTGGAGCTACGGGTTACTCGACGAGACCGAGCGACGCGTGTTGAATCACCTCGCGGTCTTTGCCGGCGGCTGCACGCTGGATGCCGCCGAAGCATTGTGCGACGGCATCGTCGACCAAGTCAAGATCTTGCCGACGCTCCTCTCCCTGGTCGAGAAATCGCTCGTCACCGCGGACACGCGCGTCGAAGATACGCGGTACGATCTGCTGGCAACCACGCGCGCCTACGTTCGCGAACAACTCGCTGCGCACGGCGAGCAGGCACGCGCGGCCCGCGCGCACGCCGAGTACTATTGCGCGCTGGCAAAAACGGCCGATACGGCCTACGGCCGGCCCGCCGCGACGCCGTGGCTGGCATCCATCGAGCCGGAATTGGAAAACTTCCACGCCGCCTTGCAGTGGTCGCTCGTCGATCGCAATGACATCGTGGTCGGCGCGACGCTGGTTGCGCTGCAGTCGCAAGTGTTGGAGTTGCTCGCGCGCTGGACCGAGAGCGCGAGTTGGTGCGAAGCCGCGCTCGAAGCAATCGCGCCCGCCGGAGCGCGCGAACTCGAGGGATGGCTCCACTTTGCGCTCTGCCGTTGTTTCGTCTTTGCAAGTCAGGATGAGCGCGCGGTCGCAGCCGGAAACCGCGCGGTGGAATTGTTTCGCGCCGCCGCTCGAGCCGGCGACCGTCCGGATATGCAGATTGCTGCGGCCCGCGTTCTCGCCTTCGTTGCGTGGGCGTTGGCATGCGTGCAGCGATGCGAGGAAGCCGACCGCGCGGCCGAAGAGGCCGTGCGCAAGTTGCGCGACGAGCCGCGCAAGAGCGCGCCCGCGTGGGCGCTCGTCGTCCGATCGCATACGGTCGATCCAAGCGACGTCGCGGCGCGGCGCGCGTTGCTCGACGAAGCTTGGGAGCTCGACGGTGCGACGCCGGGCATGTTGACCGGCGGCCTCATTTATATCGCGCGTTGTGCGCTCGCGCTCGACGTCGGAGACTTCGCGCTTGCCCAAACGAGCGCGCGCGAAGCCGCCGAGCAGCTGCGAGCTTCGGGCGTCGGTGCGAACCTCGCCGGCTGGGCGCTCGCGCTCGCAGCCTCGGCGGCCGTCGCTGCAGGTCACACGGAAACGGCGTTTCGCGATGCGCGCGAGGCGCTGTCGGAAGCGCGCTGCGGACCGGCCATGCTCTTCGGCGCACAGCTTGCCGCGGCGCAAGCCGCGCTGGGCAGCGATCGCCCGCTCGACGCGGCCAGGATCATCGGCGCCGTACAAGGCGCACGCTCGCGCGGCGCGATGGAGCCGCCCGCGACGTTCCGGTTCCACAATGCTGTCATGGAGCGCTTGCTCGAGCACCTGCGGCGCAGCCTACCGGATGACGTGCTCGACGCCGAACTCACCGCCGGCCGCAAGCGGCCATTCGAGGAAGCGGTCTCGGCCGCGCTCCAAATGTTCGCATAAGCTGTTCGAGTGTCTCTGGTCCGGCCTTCCGCATGCGGCGATACTGAGGGCGAAAGGAGCTCATACCAGATGACTATCGCAAACAAAACCGTCCTGGTAACGGGCGCAAATCGCGGCATCGGCCTGGCGCTGGTGAATGAGGCGCTGGCGCGAGGCGCCAAGCGCGTCTACGCCGCAACCCGCCAATCATTCACGCACGACGACGTGCGCGTGATCCCGCTCGCGATCGACGTGACCAACGAAGCACAGATTCAGCAAGCCTTCGAGCAGGTGGATTCGCTCGACGTCCTGATCAACAACGCCGGCATCTCGCTTCCCGACGACTTGAGCGACCGTGCGTCGCTCGATCGCCATCTCGAAGTCAATGTCTTCGGCACCTACTATATGACGAAGACGTTCCTCCCGCTTCTCGAGCGTTCGCGCGGCGCGATCGTCAATATCGTATCGATCGGGGCGCTGGCCGCAGTGCCGATCCTTCCGTCATACTCGCTGTCGAAGGCGGCCGCGTTCTCGCTCTCGCAATCGGTCCGCGCTCTTCTCGCCGCGTACGGCGTGAGCGTGCATATCGTTCTTCCCGGCCCCGTCGACACCGACATGGTGCGCGCGCTCGACATTCCGAAAGAATCTCCGCAGACGGTCGCACGAAACATCATCGACGGCGTCGAGCGCGGGGAGGAAGAGATTTTTCCCGATCCGTTCTCGGCGATGCTGGCGGAGAGCTGGCGCGGCGGTGCGGTAAAAGCGCTCGAACGGCAGAATGCCGCGCTGCTCGTGCAAAGTGAGGCCCTGGCATGAACACCCCGCCGACCGTCTCACCGCAAGAGTGGGAAGCGGCGCGCCGCGACCTGCTCGTGAAAGAGAAAGCGTTGACGCGCGCACGCGACGCGCTCGCTGCCGAGCGCCGGCGCATGCCGTGGACGGCGATCGAAAAGACCTACACCTTCGAAGGACCGAATGGTACGGTCAGTCTGCTCGACCTCTTCGAAGGGCGCCGTCAGTTGATCGTCTACCGCGCGTTCTTCGAACCCGGCGTCTTCGGATGGCCCGACCATGCATGTCGCGGTTGTTCGTTCGGCGCCGACCAGGTCGCACATCTCGCCCATCTGAATGCGCGCGATACCACGCTCGCCTACGTCTCGCGAGCACCGCAACCCGACATCGCGCGCCTCAAGGCGCGGATGGAATGGAAGATGCCGTGGTACACCATCGTCGACAGCTTCGATAAGGATTTCGGCGTCGACGAATGGCACGGTACCAATGTTTTCTTCCGCGACGGTGACCGTATCTTCCGCACCTACTTCATCAACAGCCGCGGCGACGAAGCGATGGGGAGCACCTGGAGCTATCTCGACGCGACGGCGCTCGGACGTCAGGAAACGTGGGAAGATTCTCCCGAAGGGTATCCCCAGACCGAGCCGTACGAGTGGTGGAACTGGCACGACAATTACGAGGCCGAGCCGGACCCGAGGTGGGGAGAGGTCCTCGATAACGCGAGCGCTCTTCTCAGTGACGCGAAATGATACTCGCGCACATCTTCGGGATCCCCGTAGAGGAAACGCTGTTGCCGTGGCTTGGTTCCGGCGCGGGAGCCGGAGTGTTGTACTTTAGCTACGCGATCGCCCGTCGCGCGTTCGAGAGGAGATGACCAGCGATGGGCAAGATCGTGGTCAGTGAGAATGTCACGCTCGATGGAATCGTCCAGGACCCCACCGGCGAGGAGGGTCTCGACGGCGGTGGCTGGTTTGGCCGAGTCGGGGAAAAGAACATCGAGGCGTGGGGTAAGATCGCGTATGATGAAGCCCGTCACGCCGAGGCTCTGTTATTTGGCCGGCGGTCCTATGAGTGGTTCGCCAAGAAGTGGACATCCCGGAGCGGCGAGTTCGCGGATCGGTTGGCCACCCTTCCCAAATACGTTGTGTCGTCGACCATGGAAGATCCCCGTTGGAATAACTCGACCGTCCTAAAGGGCGACGTGGTGAGCCAGGTTTCGAAACTGAAGCAAAGCAGAGAGGGGGAAATCGTTCTCTACGCAAGCTCCCAGCTCGTGCACGCGTTGCTGAAACACGATCTCGTCGACGAGTTGCGACTGACGATCTACCCCTTCGTGATCGGCGTGGGCGAGCGTTTGTTTGGCGCGACGAGTGACACGACATCACTTCGCCTCGTTGAAACCCGCAACATAGGCGACAGCCTCGTGTACCTCAGATACGACATCGCCCGATGACGACGACAAAGGAAGTGCTATGGCCGATTCAAGCCTGCTGATGCCCGGAACCGACGAAGCGTACCGCGCGGCGCGCGACCGCCTGCGTGATGCGGAGATCGATCTGCGCGACCGGATCGAAGCTGTGGCGGCAATGCGCCGAAGCTTGCCGCCCGGGCCGGTCGTGCCGGATTACACGTTCACCGAACACGGTAATCGCGTTCACCTCGCCGAGCTCTTCGAAGGCGACAAATCGGAGCTGATCGTCTACCACCTGATGTACTGGGCCGACGATGATGAATTCTGCCCGATGTGTTCGCTCTGGCTCGACGGTCTCAACGGCATCGCGCCGCACGTCACCCAGCGGGCGAACTTTGTCGTCGCCACCCGCGCGCCGTTCGACAAACTGCAGACTTGGGCCACGCATCGCGGATGGAATCGTCTGCGCCTCCTCTCCGACGATGGACCGGCGTTTGCGCGCGACATCGACGCCGAAGATGCAGACGGCCGGCCCGATTCGACCGTCGCGGTGTTCACGAAAGACGGCGATCAGGTGCGTCACTTTTATACCGCGCATCCGATGCTCGACGATCGCGAACGCGGCATCGACTTGCTCTGTCCGGTCTGGCATCTGTTCGACCTCACGCCGTCCGGCCGCGGTGATTGGTACGGAACGAACTGAAATCGCGCAGTTGCGCGCGATGGAGATCGACTTGCGCGATCGCATCGAAGCGGTCGCGGCAATGCGTCGTGACCTGCCGCCCGGCCCGGTTCTCCCCGAATATACCTTCATCGAGAACGGCGCGCCAGTCCGCTTATCTGAGCTGTTTGCCGCCGGCAAGCCGCACTTGATTCTCTACCACTTGATGTATTGGGTGCAGGACGATTCGTTCTGCCCGAGTTGCTCGATGTGGATCGACGGATTCAACGGCATCGCGCCGCACGTCAGGCAGCGGGCGAACTTCGTCATCGCCTCGCGGGCACCGTTCGACCGGCTCCAAGAGTGGGCAGCGCACCGCGAGTGGCATCGCCTTCGCTTCATCTCAGACGATGGACCGGCCTTCGCGCGAGACATCGCCGCTGAGGATGCCGAGGGCAACCCCGATTCGACGATCGTGGTCTTCGAAAAGGAAGGCGATTGCGTTCGTCACGTTTACACCGCACACCCGATACTGGAGCATCGCGGGCAAGGAATCGATCTGCTTACGCCGGTGTACGCTCTTCTCGATCTCACGCCGGCCGGCCGCGGTGATTGGGATACGTCGAACGAGGCCTTCGACGTCTGGATGCAAGCACGATGAAGGCCGTGGTGCTACACGAGCCGGGCGGTCCCGACGTTCTCAAGGTCGAGAACGTTCCAATGCCGGCGGCCGTACCGGGCAAAGTGCTGATTCGCGTCAAGGCATTCGGCCTCAATCGTCACGATATGTT
The DNA here is from genome assembly GCA_035502855.1 of Candidatus Baltobacteraceae bacterium. NCBI lineage: Bacteria > Bacillati > Vulcanimicrobiota > Vulcanimicrobiia > Vulcanimicrobiales > Vulcanimicrobiaceae > Vulcanimicrobiaceae bacterium. The sequence goes on along the minus strand of DATJTX010000037.1, from coordinate 21,268 downwards.
CGCGCGACAAGGGCTCTTACCCGACGTGCGCTTTCCGATCGTTCTCGGCCTCGAAGCGGTCGGTATCGTCGAGTCGGCGCCGGGAGGGGAATTCGCGGTGGGAGCAACCGTTGCGACCGCAATGGGCGGCATGGGCCATGCCTTCGACGGTGGTTACGCCGAATACACGCTCGTCCCGGCCGATCACGTACGCAGCGTGGTGACCAATTTACCCTGGGAGACGCTCGGAGCGCTTCCCGAGATGCTGCAGACCGCGTGGGGTTCGCTCTACGAGGCGCTCCAACTGAAAGAAGGCGAGTCACTGCTCGTACGTGGCGGCACCACCTCGGTTGGATTAGCCGCGACGGCACTCGCGAGCCGTCGTGGTGTGACCGTCTATGCGACGACGCGCAACGCCGGTCGGAGACAACTCTTGCTCGATAGCGGCGCGACGGACGTGTTCGTAGACAACGGCAGAATCGCACCGGAGGTCAAAGCGCGGACGAACGGCGGCGTCGATAAGGTGCTCGAACTGGTCGGCGTGACGACTCTGGACGACTCGTTGCAATGTGTCAAGACAGGCGGCATCGTCTGTAAGACGGGGATCGTCGACGGTCGGTTCTCGATGCAGGGCTTTTTGCCGGAGAGCTCGATCCCGACGGCAGTCTACCTTACGGCGTATCTAGGCGACCCGCAGTTCATGACGATGCCGCTGCAGCAACTCGTCGATGACGTTGCTGCCGGAGCGTTATCCGTAACGATCGGCAAGGTCTTTCACATTGACGAGATCGTCGAAGCGCACCGGCTGATGGACTCAAACATGGCCGGCGGTAAGATCGTCGTTCTGACCGGCTAATTGCCAGGGTTTTCTCCCTCGAGGAGGGTAGCAAAGACCTGAGGAGACTCTCATGTACGCACGAGCAGCTCTTTTTACGTTCGCATCGATCCTCTTCGGCCTGGGACTTCTGCCGGCTGCCGGCGTGGCGCAGAATAGCGGCGTTCAATATGCGTACGGTGTCACGAACCAGACGCATCTCGGTGCGTGGGTCACGCTGAACAACGCGCACTGCAAACTCGATGTGCCGTGCCGGAACTACACGGAGTGGGTTCCAGCCGGTCAACAAGTTTGGATCAAGGTCGTCGGGATACCCGGCGAATTCAACCTCAAGGCTGAATTCATGCACAACCGTAGCGAGGTGAGACCGGTGGCGGTTGCGACGATTCAGTGGAAGCTTTGGCCGGGATCCAAAGACCGACTAGTCGAGCGAAACGGGAAGTACGTTTGGACGCCGTAACAGCCCAATCGTCGCCGGTCGCTCATTTCACCAGCCTTTCATCGACGTTGCGAACGCGGGCCGTTTGTAGGCGTTGCTGCAGCCGTTGACGTCGAGGCCTTTTGCCGAGCGGGCCAGCACAAATGCAATTTTCAATCGGTCGGTGCAGCTGGTTTCCGTGGCATGGCCGGCGCCGCGGGAATCGCCGGCGCGCCCGGGCCGCCTGGGTTCCAGTAAATGACGTGGCCGCTCGGGTGCCGAGCTTTCAGCAAGACGAACGCGATCGGAATTACACGTCCGCTCTGCGTGGCGCGGTTCTCGTAGACGCCGAAGGTCCCGCACAGCGCGGGAACATGTGTTCTTCCTTCGCTGCAGGGCTTGGCGTGAAGGCCAAGCAGCGCCGCCATCAAGAGTGCTGCGTGCATGCCCGCATTCTACGGCGATTTGAGAAAAAGAGAGCCCGGCGAAGCAGCACGCCGGGCCCTCCTCCGGGCGGAATGAAGGATAGGTACTATTCCAGAGCCGTGGCGTAAAAGTTTCCGTCACGCCAGTAGCCATAGGCTATGATCTGTCGTCCCACCGCCACGCGGCCGCTGGTTTCGCGGTTGAGCGCGGGTTGGTCATTGATCACCAGCGTGCGATCCGCCAGTTGCACGGTTACGAGGTGGCCGCGTACGGCCGTAATCGTTCCGGCGATTCGCGCGCGACGAGGTCCAACCGTGTAGCCGGGGCAATGCCCGTTCGGCGTCCACACGCCGCCTGCCCAATCACCGCAGACCGGATCGCCGTATTGACCGTTCGGTCCCAGCGTGGTCGTGGTGGTGGTCGTCGTCGTTTGTTGGGTCTGCTGCACCGGCTGCTGTTGCGCGATTGCCGGAGCCGCCAGGGCGGCCGCAAACGCTGCGGCGAGCAGGCTCGCGGTAAGTTCTCGTTTCATAATATCCGTATCTACCCACTTCGCAGCGCCGCATCTGCCTAGCGCTCGACCGATTCGTGCCGCGCGTACTCCTCCGCACCCATGAAATGCAGGGAGACGTACGGCTGATCGCCGACGACCCAACTGTCGTGGCCAGGCGGAATATAGAAGATATCGCCCGCCCGCATCTCGATGACGCGACCGTCGTCCATCGCCGCGGTCGCGCTGCCCGAAACGACCATGCCGATATGCTCCACCGCGCAACTGCGTTGCCCGAGATCGCGTCCGACGTGCTCGGACCACTTCCATCCCGGCTCGTAGGTTGCGCGGCCGATCGTCATCTCGTCGACGAGGACGATCTCGAATTTTCCTTTTTCGAACACGATCACGGTGTCGGGGTGATCAAATCGTTTCAAGATGACTTCGCCGTTCATTTTTCTCCTTTGGTCAGCGCTCGAAGAGCCAGCGCCTGATCGCCGTAGCGACCACTTTGTGTTCGATCGGATGCAGCCGCGTCAGCACAGCGCCTTCGTCCTCTCCCGCGACGACGCGCAGCGGTTTGCGCGCGAGCACGCGCCCGCGGTCGGTTTGCATCGTCACCTCGTGCACGCTCGCACCAACCCACGTGCTGCCGGCCGCCAGCGCATCGCGCACGGCGTGCGGTCCGCGAAACGCGGGCATCGTCGTGCGGTCGGACAGCGTGACGCGATCGCTCGCCGGATCGAGCGGTAAGAACGCGGGATGCACGTTGAGCATCTGCGGGAACGCACCCACGAACGCCCGCTCCAGCAGATGCATCCAGCCGAGCAGCAGCACCAGCTCCGGTTCGAGTTGCGCGACGACATCGTACAACTCGGCGTCGTACTCCTCGCGCGAGACGCTCTCGCGCTGCCAGGGCAACACGATCGCGGGAATGCCGGCGTGCCGTGCACGCGTGATCGCGAACGCATCGGCCTTATTGGCGACGAGCGCGGCCAGTTCGAGCGGCAGCCCGTCGGTAACGCGATCGATCACCGCTTGGAAATTCGTGCCGCTCCCCGACGCAAGCACGACCGTGCGTACCGGCCGCGGCGTGAAGTCACGCACGTCGTAGCGCTCGACGACGCGGGCCCCGTAGCGTTCGTAGTACGGAACCAATTCGTCGGAGGCGGCGGCGACCAGTCCGCGACGATAGCCCCGCGCGCGCAGACCGCAGAGCGCGATCTCGAGCAGCGCCGGTCCCAGCGGGCCGCCGCGATGGGCCGGTGCAACGCCGAACGGCCCGAAGATGCCGACGCCCGGCTCGCGTGCGATGCCGCGCAGCCACGCAAAGCGCAAACCCTGCGGATCGAACGCCGCAAATCCGACCGGCTCGTCGTCTTTCGTCGCGACGGCCGACCCCGCCATCGCAACCTCGGTGCTCCACACGCCGCCGAAGATCTCATCGATCCACGCGAGCGTCGCCTCGCTCGCCGCTCCTAACGCGTACCCTGCGCGCGCAGCCCGTTCGCGCGCATCCGCGTCGCTCGCAAAACGTTCGTCGAGATCGACAACGAGATTGATCACCGCGCTTCGTGTATCGTGATCTGCGGCTCGCTCGGCTCGCGCGCTTCGATCCAGCCAACCACTTTCGCGCCCGGCACCGCCGCGACGGCCTTGTTCGCGTCGACGAACGGCACGATCAGCGTGTAGCCGACGCCCATGTTCAACGTGCGATACTTTTCCTCGTGGGTCAGATTCCCGCGCCGCACCAGCTCCTGCATGATCGGCGGCACGCTCCAACGCGCGGCTTCGAAAATCGCCTTCACGTTCGGCGGCAGCGTGCGCGGCACGTTCTCGAGCAATCCGCCGCCGGTGATGTGCGCCATCGCCTTCACGTCGGCGACCTTTTGGATCGCGCGCACCGCATCATAATAGGAAGGATGCTCGGCGAGCAGCGCTTCCGCGTAGGTGCCGCCGTTGAATGGCCGCATCCAATCGTCGCGCGGCAGCAGCGCGCGCGCCAGCGAGTAGCCGTTGGTGTGCAGACCGATCGACGGCAACCCGACGATCGCGTCACCGGGCACAACGCGCGCGGGGTCGGGAACGGCGCTCGTATCCACGATACCGACGATCGTTCCGGCGAGGTCGAAGTGTCCGGGCGAATACAGACCGGGCATCTCCGCCGTTTCGCCGCCCAGGAGCGCGCAGTTGTGCGCGCGGCACGCGCGCGCGCACCCTTCGACCACCGCCGCCGCGACCATCGGATCGAGTTTCCCCGCCGCAAAATAATCGAGAAAGAACATCGGATCGGCGTTGACCACCAAGATGTCGTTCACGCAGTGGTTGACCAGGTCGCGCCCGATCCCGTCGTAGGTCCGCAGCTCGGCGGCAATCAAAATCTTGGTTCCGACGCCGTCGGCCGAGGCGACCAGCGCACGATCGCCGCCGGCGGGCAGGCGAAACACGCCGCCGAAGCCGCCGATCGCATCGAGCTGGTCGGGATGGCGCCATCCGCCCAGCACCTCTTTGTACCGCGCCACGGCCTGGTTGCCGGCCGCAATGTCGACGCCCGCCCGTGCGTAGGCGTCCGGGGCCCGACTTTCGTCGCTCACCGCGGCTCCAGCGCAGGGTCGATACGCCGCGGCGCACGAACTGAGGGCAAAACGATAGCCATATCGTGCTCATACTTCACCCCACTGAAAGGTAGCCCATGCAAGTCCGAATTGCGCAAGACGCGCCGGGTGGCGCTCGCGCTGATGCCGTCGTCGTTCCGGTCTTTACGAGCGGTGAGATGAGCAGCGCCGCAAAGTCCCTCGACGGCATCCTGGGCGGAGCGATTACCGACGTGCTCGCCTCCGAAGAAATCAAAGGCAAGTTAGCCGAGTGCGCGCTGCTTCACGCCGGCGATAAGCCGTTCCATCGCGTGCTGATCGTCGGTTTGGGCGAGCGCGCGAAATTCGAGCCGCTGAATCTGGCGCGCTATGCGGGCGCGGCGGTGCGCTACCTCGGACGGCGTAACGTTGCCGCGATCGCGATCGCGCTCCCCGACGAAGCAAAGGGGGATGAAGCGGCATGCGCATCGTTTGTCGCCGAAGGCGCTATCACCGGGTCCTTCGAGACCACGATCTATCAAGAGAAACCGGAGAAACGCATCGCGACCACCAGCGTCACCGTGCTCGCTCACGATTTTGACGCGAACGCGGTCAAAGCCGGCGTCGAACGCGGCGTGATCCTCGGCGAAGCGGTGAATTTGGCGCGCACGCTGGCGGTGACGCCGGGCAACGACATGACGCCGTCGATTCTCGCCAAAGAGGCCGCCAAGCACGGGAAGGAATCCGGTATCGAGGTCGAGGTGTTCGACGAAGATCGCATCCGTAAGGAAGGGATGGGTTCGTTTCTCTCGGTCGCGCAGGGCAGCGCACAGCCGCCGAAATTCATCATCATGCGCTACAACGGCAATCCCGGCAGTAAAGAATTGCTCGCGCTCGTCGGCAAGGGAATTACCTTCGACACCGGCGGCATCTCGCTCAAGCCGCCCGAACGCATGGAAGAGATGAAATACGACATGTCGGGCGGCGCCGCGGTCATCGCGACAATGTGGGCGCTCGGCAAACTCAAACCGAAACTCAACGTCGTCGGGCTCGTCCCTGCCACCGAGAACATGCCGGGCGGAAAAGCGACGAAGCCGGGCGACATCGTCAAGGCAATGAACGGCAAGACGATCGAGGTGATCAACACCGACGCGGAGGGCCGCTTGATCCTCGCCGATGCGCTCTGCTACGCGAACGAACTCGGCGCGACGAAGATCGTCGACTGCGCGACGCTGACTGGCGCTTGCGTCATCGCACTCGGTCACGCCGCAACCGCTGCCGTCGGCAGCGAGGAATCGCTTACCGACGAGTTTCTCGTCGCCGCCAAGCCGAGCGGCGAGCGCTATTGGGAGATGCCGCTGTACGACGACTATGCAAGCGCGATGAAGAGCGACATTGCCGATCTCAAAAATACCGGCGGGCGCCCCGCCGGCACGTTGACCGCGGCCGCGTTCCTGAAATCGTTCGTCGATGAGACACCGTGGCTGCATCTCGACATTGCCGGCACCGCGTATCTCGACAATGAGTCGGCCTGGCAAGCCAAAGGCCCGACCGGAACGCCGGTCCGCGCCTTCGTGTCGTTCGTCGAGACGCTGGCGGGCGAACCGGTGATTCACTCGAACGGCAAGACCTTGTCATCGCGGGCGTAGTCGAGGGACCGCATCCGAACCCTTTTCACCCAACGCGCGTTTCTCGCGTTCTTTCTTTCGCGCGAGAACGTATGGTTCGCCGAAGCCATTGCCACCACGGCGATCGGCTGGCAAATCTACGCGATTCGTCATCAGGCCCTCGATCTCGCGTTCGTGGGCCTGATCGGCTTTATCCCACAACTCGTGCTTGCCGTGCCGGCGGGCCTGATCGCCGATCGTCTCGATCGCCGCGGCGTCATCATCGTCACCGGCATCGGCAACCTCGTCAGTTCGCTGCTCTTTGTGATGCTCGCACTGAACCACTCACACTCGCTCGCGGCGTATTTCGGCGTGCTCGCCCTGTACTCAGTCGCCGACGCGCTCGGTGTCCCGGCGCAGCGCGCGATGCTGCCCTCGATCGTCAGCGGCGAGCAGTACGTGCGGGCGAGCGCATTGATCTCCTCGATCTCGGAATTCGGCGCCATTGCCGGACCCGCACTGGCCGGACTGCTCATCGCGATCGCCGCGTGGGTCGCGTTCGCGGCGGTTGCGGTTTTGCAAACCGTGGGAATTGCCGCCTCCTTCTTCCTCGATGCGCGCATGCGCGAGGTTCCGGAGGAATCGCTTTGGGCGTCGGCCGTCGACGGTTTCCGGTTCATCATCGATCGCAAGGTTATCCTCGGTGCGATCTCGCTCGATCTCTTCGCCGTGCTCTTCGGCGGCGCGACGTCGTTGCTGCCGATCTACGCCACGGCGGTCTTACACGTCGGCGCGACCGGCTACGGTCTTCTGCGCGCCGCACCGGCGGTTGGCGCAGGCGCCGTCGGCGCCTGGCTCGTGCGCCGGCCGATCGCGCGCCACGGCGCGCGCTGGCTGTTCTGGTGCGTTGCCGGCTTCGGCATCGCGACGATCGTCTTTGGATTCTCGCGGAACATGGCACTCTCGCTCTTGGCGCTCGCCGGCGTCGGCGGCTTCGACATGGTCAGCGTGGTGATTCGTACTGCGATCGCGCAATTGAGCACACCCGAGGCAATGCGCGGCCGCATAAGCGCCTTCGAAAACGTCTTCATCGGCGCATCGAACCAACTCGGCGCGTTCGAATCGGGAACGGTTGCGCAGTGGCTTGGAGCGGTGCCGTCGGTCGTCTTGGGCGGTTGCGCCACGATCGTCATCGTCGCGCTGTGGACGCGGATCTTTCCCGCCCTGCGCCGCTTCGACCGATTGGAAGAAACCTAGACTCTCATCCCGCGCGAAGCGAAGTCGAGGGACCGTTACTATCGGTGCAATGCGAATGCGACGGCTACAACCGAACCAAGGATCACGGCCGTCTGTCCGAGCATCCACGTAATGATCGTCTTCAAATTTGAGTCGATCTTGTGCTCGAGCCGTTCGAAGCGGGATTCCATTCTTTGCTCGAGCGCGTTGAGCCGGCGATCGACGCCGATGAGGCGGTCGGCGATCTGCTCGTAGGCGCCTTCGAGGCGCGCCATTCGTACTTCCATCGGCTGTCCGGTCACGCGGTCCCCTCCCGGTCATCCTATCCCACGCAATGCGCAAACGACAAGGGGCCCCGGCTCGAATGACGCAGAAGCATTTGCGGCTATGGCACAGACCAAACTCGTTAAGGAAGACGCGCGGCCCTACGAACCCGCCAAGGGTCCGGCATTACGGCGTGTAACGGCGGGCGCGATCAAGCGCCGGAAGGGCACGGCCACGATCCCGATGATCACCGCGTACGACGCGCCCTTCGGCCGCTATGCCGAAGAGGCCGGCATCGATTGGATTCTGGTGGGCGACAGTTTGGGCAACGTCGTGCTCGGTTTCGATGAGACCACACCGGTCACGATGGACGACATCGTGCATCACACCGCCGCGGTGGTACGCGGCACCTCACGCGCGCACATCGTCGCCGACATGCCGTTCGGTTCGTATCAAGTCAGCGACGAAGAAGCGGTGCGTAACGCGATTCGACTCGTGAAAGAGGGCGGTGCGACCTCGGTCAAGCTCGAAGGCGGCAGCGATGTCGCAGCGCGCATTCGCGCCATCTGGCGCGCCGGCATACCGGTCGTGGGCCACATCGGCATCACGCCGCAAACGGCCGGCCTGGGCCCCGGCTATCGCATGCGAACGCATCGCGAACGTCTGCTCGAAGATGCCCTTGCGGTCGAAGAGGCCGGCGCCTACGCGATCGTGCTCGAGGTCGTCGATTTCGAAATCGCGCGCGAACTCACGCAGCGGCTCTCGATCCTGACCATCGGCATCGGTTCGGGTTCGCATTGCGATTCGCAGGTGCTCGTACTCCATGACGTGCTGGGCATGTATCCACACTCGCCGCCGTTCGTCAAACGCTTTGCCGAAATCGGCATCGCCACGACCAATGCGCTGCGCGAGTACGCGGCCGCGGTAAAGGAAGGCACCTTTCCTTCCACGTGAGTGCGCCGCGGTTCGACGACGCGTTCCGCGCGCGGCTGCACGATCTCTTTCGTTGGCGCCGGGACGTCCGCCACTTTCGTCCCGACCCGTTACCGCACGAAGCGCTCGAACGTTTGGTGCGTGAGACCGCGCTTTCGCCGTCGGTCGGTTACTCGCAGCCGTGGCGTTTCGTTCGCGTCGAAACACCGGAACGGCGCCGTGCGGTCATCGCATCGTTCGAACGCGCGAACGCCCAGGCACTCGCCGGATACGACGGCAAGGACGCGGCGCTTTACGCGCAGCTCAAACTCTCCGGATTACGCGAAGCACCCGCGCACGTCGCCGTCTTCTGCGATACGAGCACGACCACCGGGCGCGGTCTCGGCCGAGCGACGATGCCGCAAATGCTCGCGTACTCGGCCGCGATGGCGATCTACACGCTCTGGCTTGCGGCGCGCGCCGACGGCATCGGCGTGGGCTGGGTGTCGATTCTCGAACCCGAGGTCGTCACGCTCGCGCTCGACGTCCCCGGGGAGTGGGAATTGATCGCGTACCTGTGCATCGGCTATCCCGCCGGCGATTCCGATACGCCCGAACTCGTCACCGCCGGTTGGGAACGGCAGGACGAACGCGCGCTGACGCTACACGAACGCTAAAACGCCGCTTTTTGACAATAGAAGCTCGCCCGTGCTAGAAAGATTCCAACATGGACGCCGGCTTTTCGGACCCGGGCGTCGTCGAGCACGTACGCCTCCGATGGCCGTGCCCGCACTGCCGCGAGGTTGAAGGCATCGCAATACCCAGCGCGGATCCCGTCAACACGGGGATCCATTTCATGGCTTATTGCAATCTCCGGCATCCCCAAGGCTACGCCTTCAACTACAGACACGAGATACTTGGCCTGCCGAAAGACGATGATGGCCTCTTCGAGGTCACGTCTCACGAAAAGGCGCTTATTCTTGCCCGCGATCGGTACGCGTGCATCTATTGCGGAAGAGCAGCACCTATAGTAGTTTCACCAATCCAATACATGGACCGGGCGCTGAGCGAGGCCTTCGGGCCAACATGGTCGTTGGACGGATTGGAGCACGCCTCGTCCACCTGTCCGACATGCTTTCAATATCTTCCCGGAATACTAAGAGTAATTCCGTCGCACTTGCTCCTTTCACTGGACCAAGCAAAACGCGAAGATATTTACAAATTCCTGCAGGCGCTGCAGCTGCATGTCCATCATCCTATCCCAAAGGTGATGCTCAAGAAACTGTTTAGCGGCGACCAAGAGCGTAAGAAATATAAAGAAGAGTTCGAACTCGCGACACAGAGACTCCACGTTACGGCATGCAACCAATGCAACGTGGGGATCGGCGACAGATTGGCGCCTATTGAGGAAATCGAACAGCTTCTGAGAACTGTAATATATTCTAACGGGGGTCCGCTCTACGAAAGAGACCGGTCAACACTTCAGGGTCTGCATTTTCGAGCGCGGATGCTCGAGCGAAGCGCCGCGGGCTAACCGCGGGATCTTAGGGGAACCACCACACGGTCGGGCGTGACATCAGCGTCTAAACCCTCGTGATGCCTTACGAGCGCAATAACGTGGCTGGTATTAACCGTAACGGTGTATGCCGGCGAGCCCGGCGACCCAAGCACCATTTCAACTTCGACCATCGGTAGCCCGGCGTTCAAAGCCTCCGCGATTTTGGTGGCCGCCTGATCCGAAACTACGTGTGATCGATTACCGAGCCAGACCGTATACATCGCACGCGTGCATTACACCGAATCCTGATGAACTCATGTTTGCCGCAATGCTAGCAACCTGTGAGCAACCGCGAATTCTTGTGGGCATCATGTGGATATCATCGACGCGGCGGGTGCCACCTGCATGGCTTACTGGGACAGACGCCTTTCGTTGGGAACGGCAGGATGAACGCGCGCTGACGCTGCACGAACGCTGAGGTATGCTGCAAACGCTGATCGCTGCACTCGCCCTCTCGGCCTCGTTCTACACGCATCCGGGTCAGCTCGTGCGCGTCGACCATCATCGGCTGAACATGTACTGCATCGGCCGCGGCTCGCCGACCGTCGTCTTCGATTCGGGCTGGGAGGATTGGGCGCCGGCTTGGATCCTCGTACAGCCGGCGGTCGCGCGCTGGACGCGCGCCTGCACCTACGATCGCGCCGGCGCGGGCTTCAGCGATCCCGGTCCGATGCCGCGCACCAGCGTTCGCATCGCCGACGACCTGCACGCCGCGCTGCACAACGCCGGAATTCGCGGCCCCTATATTCTCGTCGGTCATTCCTTCGGCAGCTATAATACCCGCACGTTCGTCGATCGCTATCCGCGCGAGGTTGCGGGGCTGGTGCTGGTCGACGGCGAGGATGGCGACGTCGAGCCCCCGCACGAGCGGCAGCAGCACGATCGCAGCCTGCCGGCTGTCGTCGCCGAACTTCGCCGCTGTCGCGACGCCCTCGCCGCGGGTCGCCCGTTGCCGAAATTGCCGCGTAAGCCCGGATGGGACTGCTCGCAGCAATTCTTTCGCGGCATTCCCGAGCGCATGTTTCCGGCACAGCTCAACGCCGCGATTCTTCGGATCGCGCGCACCAAGCTTGCACTCTACGACGAAGTGATGTCCGAGATGGCCGAGATGCCGGCCGATGAAGCATATCTCATCACGCATTGGACGAGCCTGGGGTCGCGCCCGGTGCGCGTGCTCACGGCGCAAAACCATTTCTACGACACCGCCAAGACGCCGCCGGCCCTGCACCGCAAGCACCTGCTCTTCGAGCACGCTGAGGCGGTCGCGCAAGCGCGTTGGCTCGCGCTCTCGTCCGACTCGAAGCAAATTTTCGCCTACCGCAGCGGACACTACATCGAGCTCGATCAGCCGCAACTGGTGATCGACGCGATCCACGACGTGATCGAACGCAGCCGCCGTTAGACGTCGACGAGACTGCGATAGGCTTGCAGTACGTCGCGGCGCGTGACGATGCCGATCAGATGCTCGTCGCGCGGATCGACCACCGGCAAGAGCGGAATCGGCGCGTCCGCCATCAACGTTGCCGCGCGCTCGACGGTGTCGTCGGGATGGAGCACGTGGTTGACGGTTTGCACGATGCTCGAGATCCGGTCGCTTCCGTGGCCTTGCGCTACCGCTTTTGCGAGATCGGCCGACGTGACGATCCCGATGAAGCGCCGCCCGCTGCAGACCGGCACCGCCAGTTCGCCCGACTCGCCGTCGCGTTCCACGATGCCCGAGATCTCGTCGTTCAACTGCGCAACCACCGGCGGTTCGCGCCGGATCGTCGCGATCTTCACGCGGCTGAGGAAGCGCGGACGCCGTACGCGCTGCCAATCGACGCCGCGCCGGATGAGCTTCATCTCGTAGACGGTCGATCCCAACAGCCGGCGGCCGATCACGGTCGCGATCACGACGCAGACCATCAGCGGCAGTATGATCGTGTAATCGTTGGACATCTCGAAGACGATGAGAATCGCGGTCATCGGCGCTTCGGCGGCGGCGGCAAAGAGCGCCGCCATGCCGACCAATCCGTACGCGGCTCCGGGCGCGGTCCACACCGGGAACATGAAATGCACCAGGCGCCCGAACGCGTCGCCTAAGAACGCACCGGTGAAGAGCGAGGGCGCGAAGACGCCGCCCGATCCGCCTGAGCCGAGCGTCAGCGAGGTGGCCAAAGGCTTGGCGATCGCGAGCAGCAACGCGCGGCCGGGGCCCACGTGCTGATCGAGCACTTGCTGTATCGAGACGTAGCCGACTCCGAAGACCTGCGGCAGCCAAATGCCGATCACGCCGACGAGGGCGAAGCCGATACCGCCTTTGACCCACGCCGGAATCTTGAATTCCTCGAAGCGGTCTTCGATGAAGTAAAGCATCCGCACGAATCCGGTCGCCCACACGGCGCAGATTACGCCGAGAATCGCGTAGAGGATCAGCTCGTAGGGCGAGATGAGCACGAACCCGGCGGCCGAGAACGAGGGATGGTTGCCGAGGAAGGCCCGGCCGATCACGGCCGCGAGCACCGACGAAACGACGATGGCGGCAAACGAACGCGGCGCAAACTCACCGAGAATGATTTCAGCGGCGAAGAACACGCCGCCGATCGGTGCATTGAAGGTGGCCGAGATGCCGGCGGCAGCTCCGCACGAGACCAAGGTGCGGACGATCGGCGCAGGCGCGCGCACGAGTTGCCCGAGCACCGAGCCGATCGTCGACCCGATCTGCACGATCGGGCCCTCGCGACCGCAGCTTCCGCCAAATCCGATCGAGGAGGCGGATGCAATCGCCTTGATCGCAATCACGCGCGGGCGCATCTTACCCCCGCGCATTGCGACCGCTTCCATCACCTCCGGAACGCCGTGTCCTTTGGCCTCGGGCGCAAAACGCGCCGTGATCCAAGCGGCGATGATGCCGCCGATCGCCAGCTGCACGACGATCGCCATGACGCCGATGACCTTGCCGAGCCCGGCGCCGATGATATTGAAAGCGAGATAGGTTTCGAGCGTTATCAGCGCGCGAAAGCCGACCGCACCGAAACCACCGCCGATCCCGATGATGACCGCGGTCACCATCAAAAATGTCGTTTGGGAGAATGTGTAGCGCCCAATGCGCAACACGGTACGGCCGTCTTTGGTGATGTACTCGATCAAAGCGGAGTCGTCATCCCACCATCGCACGCGCGCTGTGCGCGGCCGGCACGTTGGGATACTCTCCCGTCAAACAACCCAAACACATCTCATTGCGTTTTCTCCCGCTGGCGGCGATGAGCCCTTCAAGCGAGAGATACCCGAGCGAGTCCGCGCCGGCCTTGACGCGAATCTCTTCGATCGAATAATTTGCGGCGATCAACTCGTCGTACGTGGCCATGTCGACGCCCAAATAACATGGATGCTTGATCGGCGGTGAGGTGATGCGCAGGTGCACTTCACGCGCGCCCGCTTCGCGCAATAATTTTACGATGCGCGGCGTCGTTGTGCCGCGCACGATCGAGTCGTCGACCACGACCACCCGCTGCCCGCGCAGATTCTCGACGACCGGATTGAACTTGAGCTGCACGCCGCGCGCGCGCAGATCCTGATCGGGACTGATGAAGGTGCGCCCGATGTAGCGGTTCTTGATCAGGCCTTCGATGTACGGCAGACCGCTCTGCGCCGCATAGCCGATGCCGCCGGGAACCGCCGAGTCGGGAATCGCCATTACCACGTCGGCGTCGACCGGATGCTCTTTAGCCAATTCCCGGCCCATCGCGTAGCGCGCCATGTAGATCGAGCGTCCGTTGAGGGTGGAGTCGGGGCGGGCGAAATAGATGTATTCGAACATACAGAGCGCCGGAAAGGCGCTCTCGTTGACCACCACCGTCGATTCCATGCCCTTCGGCGTGATGCGAATGATCTCACCCGGCTCGACCTCGCGCAGATAGCGCGCGCCGATCGTCGGCAGCGCGCACGACTCCGAGGCAACGGCAAAACCCCCGTCCTCAAATGCGCCGATGCACAGCGGCCGCACGCCCCACGGATCGCGAAACGCGAAGAGTTCGTCTTTGGTGGCCAGGACGATCGAGTAAGCGCCGCGCGCGATGCTGAGCACGTGTTCGATCCGGTCGAGCATCGTACCGGGAGCCTCGACGATCGCTTTGGCCATCACTTCGGAGTCGGAGGTCGCCTGCAGCGTCGTGCTTGGCGAGAGCCGCTCGCGCAGCTCGTCGGTATTGGTGAGGTTGCCGTTGTGAGCGAAGGCAAAGTCGCCGATTTCGGTGGTTTCGAGCAGCGGCTGCGCGTTGACCACGATCGAGGAGCCGGTCGTGGAGTAACGGGTGTGGCCGACCGCGATATGGCCCGAGAGCTGGGCAAGCGACTCCTCGTCGAAGATCGCGCCGATCAGCCCCATGTCTTTGTGCGAGCGGATCGTGCCGCCGTCGCCTGCAGCGATGCCCGCGGACTCCTGTCCACGGTGCTGAAGGGCGTAAAGCCCGAAGTACGCCAGGCGTGCCGCGTCACGCCCCGGCGTCAGTATCCCCGTAATCCCGCACATCGCTGCCCGTGGTTATTCGCTACGCCGGCTGCTCCCACCCATGATCTGCAGCAACGCCAGGAAGATATTGATCGAATCGAGGTAGATCGAGACAGCCATTTGCACCGGGCTCAGCCCGCTGCCGCCGGCACGGATGCGGGCGAAGTCGATCAGCACGAGGCCCGCGAAGATGACCAGGATTGCCCACGAGTAGATCGTCGGCGAGAGAAAATGCACGAAGATCGAGATGATCCCGATGACGATCAGCACGAGCAGCGCACCGAAGAAAATCCCCGAGAAGCGCCGCAGATCGAGGCCGGTCGCATACACGATCGCGCCGAGCGCAAAGAGCCCGAGTCCCGTCGTCAGCGCCGCGTTGAAGACGACCGCGTTTCCGGCGACGTGCGCGTAGTAGGTCACGATCGGCGATATGAAGATTCCTTCGAGGAACGTAAACAGATAGAAGATCGCGAGCGAAAGCGCTGCGTTCGCGCGCGTCGCGTTCATGACGAAGATCAGAATGAACCCGCCGAAGAACGCAATCCAGCTCGGTCCGCTCCCGACGTTCGGAAACAGATAGACGGCGAGCGCAGTGATACACCAGCCCAGTGCGGTGATCCCGAGCACTTGCCCAAGCAGCGACTGGACCGGCATCGTGACGGCTCCGGGGCGACCGTACGGAGCCGGTTGATATTGATAGGCCATGGCTCTTCTAGATAACCTCCGTTCGGGCTGGGGGTTACACCCGATTGGGGCTGACCCTTGAATACGAACGTACGTTCGTATTATACTGCCGGATATGCGCGGGGTCGAGATCGTAGAGCAGCACGCCAAGAGCGTCATCAACCGGGTCACCGGGATGCCGTTCAAATGGTCGATCAATCCCTACCGCGGTTTTACGGTGTATTGCCGGGCATGACTCAGAACATCCTCGGCCAGCATAAGACCGCGGCCTTGCCCCCCAGTATTGAGAAAGCCTTAGGACTTTCTCTCTTTTTCAGTAGCGACGGCTTCGAAATCGATGGCTTGCCTTACCCCGGTATCCCGATATTCGTTGATCAGTCGACCATGCGAATCGAGCATTTGCCGACCGAATGGATCATTTTCCAAGCGGTCGTTCGCGGTTCGAGCCGATCCCCAGGGACCTGGCGAAATTATGCTTTCAGCTTGTTGAGCTGGCTCCGTTACTGCAACGCGAACGGCTGGGATTGGCGCAGGCCGGAGGAACGGCTGCTTGCCCATTACCGGAATGCATTGGAGCGGCAAGAACCGCAGCTTTCAACAAAGACGATCGCTCGCAAGATGCTTGTCGTCTGCTGGTTCTACGAGTGGGCGAAGAGCCGCGGCCACCTCGCCGAGATGCCGATTGCATTCGAAGCCACGGGATATCAGCGTGTCTCAACGAGACTGCTGGCGCACTTGGACGCATCAAAGCCAAACGCAATGCGTAGGGTTCTCGTTCCGCGAAGATCGCGGCGCGAGCGACTCCCTCGATTTTTCACGAGACAAGAACAAGAACGGATTCTCAAGCAGCTCATATTGCGTGATCGCCTAATCGTACTTTGGGCCCTCAACACGGGCATTCGCGAGCATGAACTGTGTGCTCTAACGATTGATCAGATTCCAGACCAAGATATTTACCGCGCTAGTCGCCTTTATCGTCTCCCGCTCCGCGTAACAAAAGGATCTGTCGGTGGCGACCTCTACGTGCCGGCCTGGCTTCTCGATGAGACATTTCGATATATCAGTCTTTTTGAACGCCGCAACGTCGCGAATCGAGCTAGGAAACGCGGCAGCAACGTCCCTAACGCGATATGGCTTTCACGATGGGGTCGCCAACTTGCTCCGAACTCAGTTTACCAAGTTTTCAAAAAATCGCTGCGAGCCGCTGACATTCCAGAGGGCACGTTCCACGACTTAAGGCACACCTACGCGATTACAATGTTGGACAGGCTGATGCGCTCAACCGAGAATGCGCACGCACAGGCCCGCAACCCACTCCTTGTCTTAAGACATCTAATGCGTCATTCCAGCATCGCATCTACCGAGATCTACTTGCGAGCAAGGGAGTTCTATCTATCGGACATTTTTCATGACACCTGGGACGTGCCCGACATAGCATGAGCATCGATTCCGACCTTGGATACGATCTATCATCAACCACGTGGACGTACTTAAGTCCACGCCTAAGACAGAAAACCGTCTCATTCGCGGCGGAGGTGTCCAACGCTGGAGCTGTTGCTGTTCAGATGCTCAACGCAGCGAAGCGGCTCTATAACCATTCACGACCATCGACGATTGAGAATGTCGTTAAGATCGTGCGTACGCTTATCAACGCGATTGCCCGATATGCACCGCCCATTCCATCAATTCTTGACTGCGAGGAAGCCCTCGTGCGCGAACTCAAGACGGCGGCCTCCCGCGAAGGCACA
Organism: Candidatus Baltobacteraceae bacterium; assembly: GCA_035502855.1. NCBI lineage: Bacteria > Bacillati > Vulcanimicrobiota > Vulcanimicrobiia > Vulcanimicrobiales > Vulcanimicrobiaceae > Vulcanimicrobiaceae bacterium. Next base: position 4,049 of record DATJTX010000037.1, on the reverse strand, counting down.
AGCCACAATTCCTACAAGATTGCGGCTGCAGTTCTTGCTGAGGCAGCGCGGCATCATGGGATCGCATTTCGCGCACGGAACCCATTTCGGCGCGTTTCTACCCCAATTCGGACCGCCCCGCGTGATGAGCTAAGACAGCTCTTGATCTGTGCCCGCAACGATGCAATATCTTATCACCGTGATTTCACCGATCCGAGCTCATGGCAGCATCCCAGCGTTGTCCTTGCGGCCCGAGAGTTCGCAAGCAAGAGCGGCGGCACACTCCCGCGTCAAGACCTCGCAACGCCCATCAGTATCGAATACAGCAAATTTCTGGCAAGAGCGGAGCGCGAGACAGGTGTTCGTTACAATACCAGGCTCCTGAGCCGCTACTGCTACGCAACGTATGAAACGCTGATTCCCTTTTACACACTTCTGATTCACAAATTGGCAGCCAACGTTGACGCCGTTGCACTCATGGGACGTGACTGCATGCAGGAGATCGATAACCCGCTTCTGGGTAGGCGTTTTCTTGTTGCATTGCCCAAGGGACGCTCACCTGGAATGCCTCCATATTCGGTTTCCGACTATGGACAGCTGAGTGTGCCTTGGCTTATCCGCGCACTCCTAGCCTTATCCGAGCCACTGGTGCCACACGCAGCGCCGCCCTATAGGCAATATCTATTTCTTGCCTACTCTAGACTTGGATCCGTCCTCCCGCTCATGACTCTTCGGCCTAGCGCTGCCTTTCGCCACTACAAGAAATCAAGAGGCATCACCAGTGCTATTGCTCTTAACATGCTGCGACCAACGCGTCTTGTGGATGAATATGAGCGATCTCTTGATCCCTTCCGGGTTCGACAAATTGCCCAGCATCGCAATCTGAGCGACACGATGCGATATCTCGATCATTCTGAAGCCGCCGCCACCGACGAGCTCACGATCGCTAATGCGCAATCAACCATCCTTCTCGGTCGCACGATAACTGACAAGGCCAGCGGCAACCGTGAGACGCGCAGTGCCACAACTCCCAGCCACGTCTGCCTTGATCCCGCAGCATCACACGACGGTCATGACGCAAACGGGCTTTGCGCGAATCTCCTTTGGCCTCTCAATGATCGACACTTCGTCATGCGCCTGGAACCCCGCTCTGTGGCATTCCTATTGCGCGACTACGAGGCGCTTTGTGAGGCACAACAACGTATCCCATCGGAGCGCTATCGACGTCTCTATTTGCCGAAGCGCAGATTGATCGAGGCCCAATACTTGCCAGCAATCGACGCTGCGCTGCTCAATGCTGCGCAACAAATCGCTACAACCTTGCCGCCGCCACCAAGGATAGACTGAGATGTTCGCAGCTCACAGCCAGCCTGAAATCCACACGCTGATTGACCCCGTAGTTTCACCACGGAGTGCTTTTAGTGACGATACATGGCATTTCGACACAGCACTGCCCGGAAAGCCTTACACCACGGTACGCTGGAAGATGCAACTCAGCAACGGATCATATTTGACCGATCCGCAGAATGCCGCATTTCTTTTCGCCTGCAAGCACCTTCTCAGCCACATCGTTAAGGGAACCATCGGCCTTGGAAAGCAACTGCGAGCGCGCAGTATCATGTCGCGTGCGGAGCTCCTTCGCTACTACATCCTGCTCATGTCTGCGCACGGGATCTATCGTTTTGCGGATTTGACGGATGCGCACATAATTGCTTTCCGTAACGGTCTAGCTTCAAACCAAGTCAAGAAGCGCCGCGGCGACGGTACCTTCCGCCAAACGTCGAAAATTTGGTCCGCAGCATATCGCCGCCAGGCCGCTCTTATGCTCCGCACGATTGTAAATTTGCAGCCGCTGATCCCTGGAGGCGCGACGCTCTCCAAAGATCTCACCGATAATCTCCTAGGTGCGACCGACGTGCCTCGCAGAGGACCCGGCCTCACACCTCGTATTCCAGACGAGATTTTCGTTAAGCTACTTAGCACGGCGATCACTTGGGTAGAGGACGTTGGGCCCCGTCTACTGAGTCGCAGCAGCGAGCTCATCGCTATCAAATCAACGTCGCGCAGTACCGCGGTGATAGGCAGGCGCTACGCTGAATACTACAAAGCCTCAAAACCGATGATTGTTTACGTTAGCGGGACGGAATACGACATCGGCAGCATCAAGCGCATACCGTTGCGCGTCTGGCTGAACCACTTGATGGCGGCCAGTTACATAATCATCGCCGGAATGACGGGAATGCGAATGTGTGAGGTCCTCTCGCTTCGCCCGGGTTGCCTTGAACCAATCTCATCGCCCGATGGGCGGACGCTGCTGCGCATAATCGGCATGTTGTACAAGACGTCAAAGAATGAGGCTGGCGAGCTCGCTTCATGGATAGCCGGCTGGGACTCACCGGACAACCCCATTCGATTGGCTGTACGAACCCTCGAGGAGCTTCATTCACGTCACGGGTCGCTCGATCCGGACATCTTGCTGTTTACGCCCATCCCGGAATTTAGGGGCGGCCGTAACAAAGGTAAGGGTCGATCCGGTCACGGGCTTTCTACTCGGCTGAATGCCTTTGCAAAGTTCAACAGGATTCACGATTGGAAATTCGCGACTCACCAGTTCCGGAAGACATTCGCACGTTTTGTTACACTTGCCGCTCCGACCGGCGTGCTTGCCCTTCAACGTCATTTCAAACACGTCAGCGTAGCGATGACCGAGCGATACATTCCCAGCGATTCCGACTTGATGGACGAGATCATCCAGCAATCCTTCGAGAGCGACGTTGAACGGCTCGATGCCATCCTCGGCGCAGACCGGCTAGCTGGCATGAGGGGCGAGGAGATTCTAAAACGTAATTTGGAGTTGCGCGGCGACAGCGCTGAGGCAGTTGAGGCGCGCCGGGCTTGCATTGAATCAACCGTTAATGACTCAAGCTTTAGAATGGTAAGGCACGTGTACGGCGATTGCTTCTACGAAGCATCATCCGCCCGATGTAGTGGAAACGTGGTCAACGTTGGACTACAAACGTGCATCGCTTGTAAGAACTTCTCAGTCGATCGCTCACACCTCGGCTTTTGGCAGGCTCAGCGCGATGCATTCGACTCAGACCTCGCGGAAATATCGAATCGCGGCAAGCGCAGCGAAGCGCTTGAGGCCCAACGCGACGCTGCCGCAAAGATCATCGGAAAGCTGACAGATGGATAAAAGGCACAAACGTCGAGAAAAAAGCAAGAACCAAATACTAGCTGCGATCCAGCGATTGCACAGCGGCACAGCGACTCATCCGCTACATATTGGTATTCAAGTGCGGCCCACAAAGCAAGCGGTTGCGCGAGAGGCCGGAGTTAGCTCTGCCACGTTATACCGTTTCCCCGATCTCATCAAGAGCATAGATAATCTATTTGACGCACCGCGGCCGCAGGCGATGCCCCGCGCTGAGCAACACCGCCGCAGCCTTCTCGCGCGCATTGCCGAACTCGAACGGCAGAATAACCTACTGCTTGCGGAAAACCTGCGCCTCACTAGGGAGTTTGCAGCACAAGCGAGCCCAACAGCCACCTCGATCACCAATAGTTTGGATCAACGTCGCGCACGTAAGGCTGGAAGAACATAGGATATGCGCGGAGTTGAAATCATCGAGACACGCGCCAAGTCTCTGCTCAATCGCGTCAAGGGCATGGCCTTCGAGTGGTCCATAAACTGTTACCGCGGATGTTCCCACCAGTGCGTCTTCTGTTATGCCCGTCGAACGCACTCGTACCTGGAAAAAGATGGCGTTAGCGATTGGGGAAGCACCATATATGTGAAGACGAACGCGCCTACGGTGTTGCGCGCCGAGCTCGCGAAGCGATCGTGGCGACACTATACCGTAGCCATCGGCACCGTCACCGATCCATATCAACCGCTAGAGGGGCGATACAAACTAACTCGCGGAGTTCTTGAGGCATTGCGAGACTATCACACGCCCGCTGCACTGATCACGCGCTCGCCTCTCGTGATTCGTGACATTGACGTCTTACAGCAGCTCTCGCTCGTCGCCGGCGCTAGCGTCTCGGTTAGCATCGCTACCTTAGACGAA